>JAYUXX010000466.1:0-2927 GCA_043752765.1 Saprospiraceae bacterium
CAGTCCGAAATGCCCTGGTCAACATGCTCCGAAATCAGATGGTCAATAGGGACCGAAATCCGCATACGATCACCACATCACTCGATCACTGCATCACCGGTGGTGATACAGTAGAGGGGAAGTTGAAGGAGTATATTTGGATTAGTATTTCTTATTGGATGTAGTTAATCAATAATTTGGGCATATTTCTTGTTAATAAGTCCTAAGTGGATTCTTCTCATAAAAAGCCAATCGGCGATCTGAATCAAAAACAACATGACGCGGTAATCAGTGATGCGAAACGCATCCTTGTTTTAGCCGGGGCAGGATCGGGTAAAACTAAAACCCTTCTTCAAAAAATTATTTATCTAATCGAGGAAAAGAATGTTCCACCTTCTTCAATTCTGGCAATTACGTTTACAAAAAATGCCGCCAATGAAATGATCGATAGGCTCATCCTGGGCGCTGATAAATCAGGAATTTACCAGAGCATTTTGTCAGATAAAAAGAGGTTTTCTAAAGAAAAGGATCGGGAAAGAATTCTATGGCTTAGAAAATATAAATGGATAGAAGGCCTCACCATTAAAACATTTCATAGCTTTTGTTACTCACTCCTTCGTAATTATGGAGCTAACGAGTTTGATAATAAATTTCGCATTATAGGGGAGGATAAACAGAAAGAAGATGATGAATTTCTCAAATACACTGCGCCTGAAACAATTTTTGAAGCAACCTATAAAATTCTAATTGAGCAATGTGAGAACCCAGAGTTTTTGATTAAGCTAAAGCGATATATTTTAGATTACCTGATTGATAAAATCCACAAGAATCCAACAGGAACATACGCAACCAAGGATTCTAAGTATTATACCAGCTTGAACGGTACACGAGTTCGATCCAAATCTGAGCAGTTTATTTCAGATTGGCTCTATCGGCACAACATCCTTTTTGAATATGAACCACAATTAAATGTTGCGGACTTCCCCTTTCATCCAGATTTCTACTTGCCTGAAGCAAATCTTTATATCGAGCACGTGAGCAATCAAAGCTTTCCGATGGAAAATAAAGAGAAGCAGTTTCAAAAAGGAAATATACTTTTCTTTAAAACATATGAGGAAGACACAAAAGACTCTAGCTATTTCCAATTAATCCTTGAAAAAATTGTTCGGGGTCGGCTACCAGTGGATCACATCAAAAAAAGGACATTAAATTTTCAGGAAGAATTCAAGACTTATCTCGGTGAGATACGAACCTTCATCCAACAGGTTAACCAAATTATGGATATGATTAAGGTGGAAAACCTGGATATCCAAAACATTAGTGGCTTAGCAAAAGACGATCAGCATGAAAGAGTGCGCATTTTCTATGAACTTGCCTTGACCGTCCTTCAAAATTATATGGCTTATTGTGTAAACCGTTCCTATCTGGATTTTAATGATCTAGTAGGCAGGTCTATTTCAATGCTCAATCACAATGAAGACATACTCGGCTATTGTAAAAGTAAATATCAATTTATCCTTGTTGACGAGTTCCAGGATGTTAACAATTTGCAGGTCGACCTTATTAAAATATTACTTACAGATCAGACTCAGCTTTTTTGTGTGGGGGATGACTGGCAAAGTATTTATGGATTCAGAGGCTCCAACGTCAGTTACATCATTGACTTTGAAACATATTTTCCTAATAGTGAATTGCATAAGCTAAACCTAAACTATCGGAGTTCAGATCATATCGTGGGAGCAAGTAATGAGGTAATTAAGAATAATAAATTTAAGATTGACAAAGTTGTTTATGCATCCAAGAGATCAGAACACAAGATTGTAGTTTATGCCGGAAATGATGAAGAGGAGAATATTAATTTTTGTGTGCAGACTGTTCAACAGCTATTGGAAGATGGTTTGAAAAATGAGGAGATTCTTTTTTTATATCGACGAACCGTGATGTATAAACCTTCAACTTATTCTAACAAACCATCTTTATCTGCCAGTTTTGTAAAGAAAGGATTAAATCCACAAGCCAAAACTATCCACGCTGCCAAAGGACTTGAGGCAAAGGTTGTGTTTATATTAGGGCTAACCGAAGGAAGCGGTGGGTTTCCTGATATCTGGATGGATGACCGGATCTTCCAAATAATCAAAAAGACAAATAGAGACCATTTATTGGAAGAGGAGAGAAGGTTGTTTTATGTAGCATTAACTCGTGCGAAAGACAAACTTTATCTCATTACTGAAAAAGGAAACGAATCGAGTTTTCTAAAAGAAATCCCTGAAATGTACACAGTAAGGACTGGGGAATCTATCATGTCATTGGAAGTTAAAATTCCTATTTGTAAAAAGTGTTATAGCCAAATGGAGAAATTGTGGTTGGTTTGTCCATATTGCGGAGAGCACGTAGAAGATTCTTTCGTTCGATTAGAATAAGTGAATAACTTATCGCGACCTCCTTTGATTGCAGAACAAGCAGACCGCTCATGACAAGCTGTAGAGACGGGATGCATCACGTCTCTACTTCTTGTCTTGCGCACGATCACTCGATCACCAAATCACCCCATCACTCCATATTTTTTCTTAATACCAATTGCTCAAATAATTTCTTCAGTGTAGCTTCTGCATTATTTGAAAATCCCGGATGCACACTTGACGGTTGTAATACTGTACTGCGTGTAGCTGTCAGCCATCGAAATCTGCCAGGCATATCCATCATACCTATCGTACCGGCTTCTGCACCACCTTTGCAGATGTTATCGAATGCGCAGAGATTCAGCTTCAATTCTGCCAGGTCTAACTTCGGTGCAAATTGTTTCATCAGGTTTTCATCAAGTGCCCATCTAGCTCCGATAAAATTGAGTTTCGCACAATAAAGGATCACGCCAACATTGAGAAATTCTTCGCGATCCACCATGGGTACGATCCGGATGACGGCATACTCAAATAAGTGATTCTCTTGCA
>JAYUXX010000467.1:0-2926 GCA_043752765.1 Saprospiraceae bacterium
GCAATCTTGGTTCCTTCATAACTATACCATGATCCACTTTTCTGGATGATATCCGAATCGGCTCCCATATCCACGATCTCTCCAACTTTGGAGATCCCTTCACCGAAAATGATGTCAAATTCAGCCACCCGGAACGGTGGTGCAAGTTTATTCTTCACAACCTTTACTTTGACGTGATTACCGACGATGTTTCCGTCACGATCTTTCAAAGCTGATCCATTTCGACGAATATCAAGGCGCAATGAAGCATAAAATTTCAATGCATTACCACCCGTAGTTACCTCTGGGTTGCCGAACATGACGCCGATTTTTTCGCGGAGCTGATTGATAAAGATGCAGCAACATCCGGTACGGCCAATCGTAGCTGTAAGCTTACGCATGGCTTGTGACATCAGACGCGCCTGTAAGCCCATCTTGGAATCACCCATCTCTCCGTCGATTTCTGCTTTCGGAACCAATGCAGCCACAGAGTCAATGACAATAATATCAATGGCTCCTGACCGGATCAGGTTTTCGGCAATTTCCAATGCCTGCTCACCATTGTCTGGCTGAGAGATCAATAGATTTTCTGTATCAACGCCGAGGGAATCTGCATAAGCGCGATCAAATGCATGTTCGGCATCGATGAAGGCAGCGAGGCCACCTTGCTTCTGGCATTCAGCGATCGCATGAATGGCCAATGTAGTTTTACCTGAAGACTCAGGTCCATAAATCTCAACAACACGACCTCTGGGGAATCCGCCGGTCCCAGTGGCAATGTCAAGTGAGAGCGAACCTGTGGGTATGGCTTCCACTTCGACGACCTGTTTGTCGCCGAGCTTCATGATGGTGCCCTTACCATATGTTTTCTCTAAGCGATCTACTGTAAGTTGGAGGGCTTTCAACTTGGAATCGCGTTCTTTTTCTGATGACATACTTTTAAAACTTTAGAAAGAGATAAATATAAGTAACAAAGATAATATATATGGGCAAATATATAGGCATATTTTGACTATTTTTTCGTCAAAATGAATTATTTGTAAAAAAAATAGAAATAAAAAAGGCCTCGATCCCGTCTTAGACGAGAGAAGCCTTTCCTGTTTTTGAATCCAAAATCCGGCTTATCAGCTGGCGGAAACGTGCGATGTTGAAGCACTGTACGCCAGGATCCGGTTTATCACCAAATCGGACGGCGCCATTTGAATTGTTCCCAGGGCATCCTTAGCCGAGGAAAGGGCATCAAAGGTTTCAGCCATCTGAGGTACGGTAAGAACAAGCTCCAAAAGCATATCAGTTTCAGCTTTGGACGTCTCGCCATACACCAGTCTTGTCAATTGTAGTTGGGTAAATTCATGCTTCATACTCAAGATTTTATACACTTCTATTAACATACCCATAACCCCCGTTATTGTATATCGCCTTGAAAATATTGTCGGGCTTTTTGATGCCGGATTCGGGATGCCGGATACTGGACTCTAGACGCAAAAGACTCAATCACAGGATCACTTAATTTCTAAATCACCGATTGGTCAATCATTCGACTACTAAACCACTTAATCACCTCATCACTTCATCACAACATGCTCGCTTACTCCATCACTCCATCACCCGATCACTCTATCACTACATTAAAAGCTCCTGTATTTCCGAATCGTCTCAGCATCGGGAATCCGTATCTGTCGTTCAAAACTTACTTCAAACGCAACCATCGTATTAGTGCTTTCAATTGCCGGTATCGCCTGGAGCTTATCATGTACGATATCCTGAAGATGTTTGTTATTGATCGCATACAGACGAACCATCAGATCATACCGACCCATAATACTCACACAGCTTACAACTTCCGGAATCAACTTAAGAGATGCAATCACATCATTGATCAGGTTAGCCTCCCTCACCATGATGAGCACAAATGCACAGGTATCATATTCCAGCTGCTCTGGTGAAACTAAGTAAGTAGGGTACATAAGAATTCCCAGTTCTTTCAGTTTGCGGACACGCTGATGAATAAGGGTATTCGAAGACCCAATTTGATCAGCCAACGCAGAGTAGGCTATCCGTCCATCATCAATTAAAGCTTCAATAATCCGGATATCGGTGCTGTCAATTTGATTTTCAGGCGCGTAGGACATAGGTGCTTTTTTTAGAATTGACTTATAATAATTTGATAGATGTACATTTTGACACTATATATATCCTATACAAACCAAATATACTCAAAACGCATTATTATTGATGAATAGTAAATTCTAATTGCCATGACCGCAGCCATTATTTCCGTCAGCCTGATCCTGTTTTCAGTTATTGACATCATCGGATCCCTCCCAGTAATCCTCGATATGAAACGACGTGGAGTGATCATTCACGCCCCTACAGCAACAGCCACTGCCGGTCTGCTCATGGTGGCTTTCTTATTCTTCGGAGTGACGATTTTAAAGTTATTTGGAGTAGACGTAAGTTCTTTCGCACTAGCCGGATCGCTCATCATTTTCTTTATTGGACTGGAAATGGTCCTGGGAATTAATTTCTTCCGGGGCGATAATAAGGACGGTACATCGTCAGGAAGCATAGTACCCATTGCATTCCCCTTACTCGCAGGTGCTGGTACGTTGACAACGATATTGTCACTTCGGTCCTCTTTTGAAACCATAGAGATCATTTTCGGAATCATCATCAACCTGATTGTCATTTTCCTGGTGTTGCGGAGCACACCTTTTCTTGAAAAGAAAATACCAAAACCAGCTCTTGATGCACTGAGAAAAGTGTTTGGAATCCTGCTGCTCGCCATTGCCATTCAAATGTTCCGAAAGAACATAGGGTTGTAAAACATAAGGTATGCGAGTGGCTGCAGGAGCAAACTCCATGCAGCGGCAATGTTTGTTGTGCATTGCCATGTTCCATGCCTTTGTCCTTTGCTCCATGCCCAATGCCCTATACTTTCCGCTCC
>JAYUXX010000468.1:0-2925 GCA_043752765.1 Saprospiraceae bacterium
CACCATTAGGTTGAATAACAAAACCAAGGGTTGAAAAGAAAGGAGCATTGGCGCCAATTTCGAAATAGTACCATGCGGAATTATTTTCCTCATCAATCATACATCCCGGATCATTATCCGGATCATCGAAATCATTTAACCCCGGTCCGATTGGATTGACAGATAGGACCTCACTGCTACAAACCACCTTTGCACCTATGCAATTGTTTATTTGTGCCTCCATCATAAAAGGCAAAAGCACAATACAATTTGTAGCCTGCAAAGGAATATTTGTATAACGCTAACTCCAACATTAAACACAATTGCCGGTTGTTTTCTCCGGCATGGGTGAAAATAAGAAAAATGAACTTTCCATTTTCTGTCCCAAACTTTTGATGGATATAGCTATACTATGATCCTACGATCATCTAACAGATGAATGAAGCATAAGGCATTGAGAATACTGGCCACAAAGTCTTTATATTTTTTGCTCCAAAAGTTTCTGCCTTGTTTAAATTTCATAATTCTTTCCTTGAATTCTGTAACGTACTATAGCTCAGAACTCGGTAACTTTGTATGTAATATATGAATTTAATAAACCCTAATTTTTAACAAGTAAAATATTTATAAAAATGGAAAATGATAAATCAATAGATGTGTTGAAGTCACTTATTACAATCAACAATGATCGTATACAAGGATATGAAACTGCAATAGATGAAACAGAAGAACTAGATCTTAAAACAGAGTTTGCCAAGTTTATCGAAACAAGTATGATTTGCAAAGATGAACTTGTATCTGAGGTTGCAAAGTTTGGTGCAACAGCTGATGAAGACGGTACTCGTGTTGATGGTAAAATTTATAGGATCTGGATGGATCTCAAAGCCTTGGTTACAGGAAAGGATCGTAAAGCTATCCTGAATTCATGTGAATATGGCGAGGATGTAGCTGTTAATACGTATGAAAAAGCTATGAAAGATTCCGACTTAGCACCTAGTCATCTGGCTCTCGTTAAAACACAATTTGGTAAAATCAAAGCTGATCATGATAAAGTGAGAAATATGCGTGATGCATTAGTAGATGCGTGATAGATTTTTCTTAAAATTAAAAGCGGCCAGAGATAATCTGAGCCGCTTTTTTTATTTTATAATGCTTCTCTCGCCCTGTTTCCATGATGCTCAGCAACCGAGGGCTGTATCATAAAAGGGTATAGTCTTCTACCTTTAGTTTCCGCTATATGGATTCTATAAAATTATCATAAGTCTTGGTCCAATTTTCTCTCCACAATTTCGTTTACTTTTACCATGCCCTACAGGGTAATTTCTTTACCATAACTTTTATATAAATGACATTGATGAAAACTAAAAATATCCTTCTGGCCCTCATGTTATTGCTCCCTACCTTAACCTTTGCGGGTGAGATTTTTGGGACATTAAAGAAAGGCGGGAAACCGCTAGCCAAACAGGAAGTGAAATTCAGCCAGAATGGGAAATTGATCGGAAAAGCCACTACCGACGCAAATGGGTACTTCGCTATTGATATCAAGCCGATTGGAAAGATTTCAATAGAACTCGCTGGCTATGAAGGTGTTGTGTTTGACGCATTCTCCACGAATAACTCGTCTGGGTATACACTTTCATTGGTCAAAGAAGGAGATAAATGGCTGTTGAAAAAACTGTAAAACCTCAGCCTGAAAAGGACGCCTGGGACAAGGCAGGAATTATTTTAAGTCCATTAGCCGGATTACTTACAGCCATCACAATTGGCCTGGTAAGTTATTTTGCTTCCGATTACCTCAATCGGAATCAGGAGAATGAGGCTAAGACAAGGCTTTATACGGAATTGATGAGTAGGAGAGAGGAGTCAGAGAGCGCTCTTCGTAAGGATATGTTCACCTCCATCATCAATTCGATCCTGGCGGGCAGTTCGACGATCGATGAAAAGATCCTGCAACTTGAATTGCTTGCCTACAATTTTCACGAGTCGTTAAATCTGACCCCATTATTTACGTATTTGGATCGCCGCAACAATGCAGATGTCAAAGATCCTGTGCTCCGTAAGAGTTACAAGGAAAGATTGTACACCATGTCGCGTGAAGTCACAAATAAACAGATCGCCAGTCTTGAAGGTGTATCGATGACAGAGAAATTTAATTATTGCTACGATACAATTAATTGCCCGGACATGAGTCCAACATTTAGCTGCACCTTTCAGGATAGTGTACGCAATGGAACGGAGTCAGATTCGATCGAACATATCGTTCGCCTTACAATACTTGATATGGATACCCTATACCGAAGTATCGAGGTCCGCTTAAACATATGTACGCGTGTGGGAGGTAAAGAAGACAAATGTGCCAATCCTACATTTACCATTGACTTTTTTGAATTCCCCATGATCGATAATACGCGTCTTATAAATGACAAGCGTTGCTCGGTGGTGCTGCGTGATTTCGATGCCACCAATAAATTTGTCGAGATTGATATCATCTTTTTCCCCGGTTCACATTCAAGCCTGAAGGAAAGGCCATATTATGATGATATAGTTTCCAAACTTCTTCCCAATAGTTAGGCATAGTGCAAGGTGCATCGAGCATGATACATGGCACACAGCTGTGAGCAGGCCACCACATACATTTTGTTTTTTGTAAACCAAGAGGGATTCTCTATCTTCCAGCTTCGAAACAAACGAAATCATGCCAAACATTGAAATCAACTATCTAGCGATAATGATGGCTGTTGTCGCCAATTTTTCCTTGGATTTATCTGGTATACTCCGCTTTTCGGAAAGGTCTGGGGCAAAGAATGGGTTTTGATATGACCCAAAAACCACCGGCAAGTGCTATGGTGAAAGGTATGATCATTATGATCATAGGAAATTTTCTGATGGCGTATGTTTTTGCTCATAATATCGCCGCTTGGAATCCAGTAACATGGGGATTGGCAC
>JAYUXX010000469.1:0-2923 GCA_043752765.1 Saprospiraceae bacterium
GGAAATGGATGACGCTCCAGAATCTCGGCAGGAATATTTAACGCATATCCAACTTTTCTTACTTCATCCTTAAAGAGCATTCTCAACGGTTCAAGAATCTTTAATTTAAGGGTATCCGGGAGACCTCCTACATTATGATGTGACTTAATCGTGGCAGAAGGACCATGAACTGAAATGGATTCAATTACATCCGGATAGATCGTGCCCTGTCCTAACCATTTGACATTCGGATATGACGAGGCTTCTTCTTCAAAGACTTCGATAAATAATCTACCTATCGCCTTCCTTTTGAGTTCGGGATCTGAAATACCTGAAAGCGCAGCATAAAATTTTTCTTTCGAATTGATACCATGAACATTCAATCCCATTCCTTCATAGCGATCCAGAACTTTCTGAAATTCATTTTTTCTCAGCAAACCGTTGTCGATAAAAAAACAATGAAGCTTCTCGCCAATCGCCCTATGAATTAAAATCGCACCAACTGTGCTGTCAACACCGCCGGACAGCGCCATCAATACTTCCTCTCCCTGGGTAAGCTCCTTTATGCGTGCAATAGTCTCATCAATAAATAATTCAGGTGTCCATTTTTCCTGAAAGCCTGCTATGTTTCGAAGGAAATTACCCAGTAAGAGATGACCCTGCAAAGAATGTGTCACCTCGGGATGAAATTGTACACAACAAACCATTTTTGCAGAATCAGTAGCCTTACTTGCATATGCTGCAACAGGAATACTATCTGTCTCTGCTAATAATTCATACCCCGATGGGATTTCAAGTATGGAATCACCATGGGACATCCAAACTTGCGAACCTTCCGTTATACCCGCAAAAAGTGGGTGTTGTGGCCTTAGGATATGCAGTTTAGCTTTTCCATATTCCCTTTTATCGGATTTTGCCACTTTACCTCCAAATACATCAGCAACGTATTGCGCGCCGTAACAGATTCCCAAAATGGGAACCTTGCCAACCCATGATTTTAATTCAGGGCGAAGTGCATTTTCATCTAGAACAGAGAATGGGCTACCAGAGAGTATGAGTGCTTTCACGTCTTCTGGAGGCTCGGCAGGTAGCGCGTGGTAAGGTATGATCTCACTGTATATCTCTAATTCACGGACACGGCGTGCTATTAGTTGTGTGTATTGTGCTCCAAAGTCAAGAATTAGTGCTTTCTCCTGCATCCGATTATCTAAGGTTTTATTCTTCTAATAAACCTCTTCCTTCCTTTTTAATTTTTCCTTCCTCCACTAATGTTTTCATCAATTTATCCAGAATACCGTTGACAAAATCTTTACTTTTTGGAGTACTGTATTCTTTAGAAATATCTACGAATTCGTCAAGTGTGACTTTGGTAGGAATAGTAGGGAAATGAAGAAATTCCACTAATGCCATTTTAATAATGATCACATCCAGGACAGCAAGCCTTTCCATATCCCAATTTTTTAGAGTGGGCTCAATCAGCTTTTCAAGATCTTCTGCCTGTTCCATAGTAACTGCAAGCAGGCGTCGTCCAAACTCGATCACTGTATCATCATCCGGGAGATATTCATCATAGAACCGATCATTCGTTTCGGGCAGTTGTTTAATGATCTTTTTAAATGCACCGATCACGAGTGATTTATCTTCCTGCCAGAAAGGATATTGATCATCAACCATTTCTTCATAGATCTCATGCTTTCGGAGATCCCTGTAGATGGTAAGAAGATAATCGCGATGGCCTGCCTCATCTATCTCCCCAAAAATATATTTCTTGTAGTCAGGAGTTTTTGAAAATGTATTAAACAGTTTCAGCATCAGGTCCTGATCCACCCTTGCACTGAAGGATTTGTCCTGGAAGTACTTTCGAAGAGGCTTATTATTAAAAAGACTTGAAATGAGGTTGTTTTCAAAAAGTTTCGCATTCCAGATCAAATCGTCAGGATCCGGTCTCAATTTTGCCTGTCTGTTATCCCGATCTACTACGGATTGATGGGTGATTTCCATCATGATGAAAAGATTGAACATCAGACTTTCGTACGCCATGTCAACCGACTTGTCATACCGCCTTAATATTTCCTGATGGCTAACTCCCGGGTCACGGTCCAGTGAATAAAGCAATTGCATCACCTTGACCCTTATACTTCTTCTGCTTACCATATGGGATAATTACCTCAAATTGATTCAACGAACATTCGGGCACAAATAAAAGCTATTTGTCGTAGCCTTTCAAGAACGAATGATAACTAAATTTATATGTTCTGTTCCATCCCGCCCTACTATCAATTGAGCGGAAGGGTTTTTGGCAAGTTCCGGATATGCCACATACCAACTACTGTACCTGCTTTAAAATGGACAACACCCGGATTTGACCTGATAATTGTTTTTAATAAAATATCATCTGCCTCGTACCATTCAAATGGACTTCCGGAAGCTGCTTTAAATGCCTCCAGCTTCTCAGAGCCAGCGCCCCCTGCAGCAGCATACACCTTAGCCCCTTGTTTAATCACATCTTCCATCAAAGGGTTTACTTTTTCCACATAATTTTTTACATATTCTTCGTCCCAGCTAAAAACCTCCTTAGTTTCTTTTCGGGATCCGACGGATGTTGGAGTCCTAACAAGGGTTTTGATGCCAGTGTTCAATACCACAGTATCAACAGACCATGTTGTATCCGGAACCATTACCTCCTGAGTATTTGATTCTCCCTTGAGTTTGTAGGCTACGATCAAAAATACATGACCGGAATCAGCGAGAATATCCTCAACCACATCAAAACCTTCACTATCGATAATAGAAAATTCACTCACCTTTGTGGCTTCAATGGCAGGCTTTGATTTGATCTGCTCGACAACAGACCATTCATCTTTCGGATATTTAGCCAACTCCGCCATATACACTTCATTGGGCAATTCAATCACAGCCCCGGTCTTCTTGTTCTGCAATTTCC
>JAYUXX010000470.1:0-16160 GCA_043752765.1 Saprospiraceae bacterium
AGTGACCGCGAAGATTAACACTTGATGAATTTTTGTTGGTAGAATAGAACTCTTATAATTTTATACAGTCTCCACTCCATATCTCCCTCGGTCGCTGAGCGGAGCCGAAGCGACCATGTCCAGGTAACAATCCGCGGGTCGCTGAGCGTTAGTCGAAGCGACCATGTCATGTAAAAATACGCGGTTCGCTGAGCGTTAGCCGAAGCGACCATGACATGCTAAACACAATACCCATCCGCGATCCCAATCGCTTCCGAAATTATCTCCAACCCCTCATCAATCTGCTCTCTGGTAATCACTAGAGGAGGACAAGTGAAAATATAATTCCATCGAACAAAAGTATACATGCCAAGCTCTTTAATCTTCGCAGCAACTTTGTTCATCACTTCCATTTCCTGTGCATTGGCATTGAAAGGCGCCATGGGTTCTTTCGTCTCACGGTTTTTTACAATTTCAATACACCCCAATAATCCTGTTGTCCGAAAATCTCCAATACTAGGATGTTTCGTTTTCATTTCTTCAACTCGCTGTTCCATATAGGTACCCATCGCTGCGGCATTTTCAATCAGGTTTTCATCTTCATAGATATTCAATACTTCAAGTCCCGCAGCGCAACTCACAGGATGTGCAGAATACGTCAGCCCAATCATCAAAGGTTTGTCATTGTAATATTCAGCGATCTTATCTGACACAATCAATGCCCCCAATGGCAGATATCCGGATGTAATGCCTTTTGCTGTAGCGATCATATCAGGTACTACACCATGATAATCTACACCAAACCATTTACCAGTTCTGCCAAATCCACTCATGACTTCATCAGCAATGAATAGAATGTTATAGGTATCACAAAGCGCTCTTACTTTCTGCAAATAATCCGGTGGATATTTTATACAACCCGAAGACCCACTTTCTCCTTCCATCAGTATAGCTGCAATCGTTTCAGGTCCTTCAAATTGTATCACACGTTCAATATGACTTACGCATTCTCGCTGGCACCATGTGATCTCTTTTCCCCATGGACACCGGTAACAATATGGATCCTCAACATGAATCATATTAGGAGCCTGCTGAGCATCCGAAGGAATCTTTCGCGGATCACCACCAGCCGTCATTGCACCATACGATGCACCATGAAATGCCCGATAGCGTGCAATAATTTTATGTTTACCTGTATAAAGCCGTGCAAGCTTAATCGCATTTTCAATAGCAGTTGCTCCACATACTGTGAAAAAAGTTTTATGTAAAGGACCAGTTGTGATTTCAGATATTTTCTTTCCTAATGCACCTCTAACTTCTGTAATGCATGAGGGAGTTACATAGCTTACTTTTTCCATTTGTTCAACCACTGCCCTTGTCACGCGTTGATTGCCATGCCCGATATTGACATTCATCAGGCCCGAGGAAAAATCAAGGTATCGCTTGCCATCATAATCATAGAGATAAACACCGTTTGCACTTTTGATTGCAAGAGGAGCAATACCCTTTTGTTTGCTCCAGGAGAAAAGTGTATAATCAAAGTTATTCCCTCTTATGGTTTGCACGTCCGATTCTGTTTTGAGGAACATCATTTAGGTGTGATTTTGGATTTTGGATTTACGATTTTAGTTTATATAGGTCTTTCGGTTTACTGAAATACAGTTAAAACAAATGCTAAAGGGAACCTCGAATAACCCCTTAATTCGTATTAAATAAATTCATAATGTGTTGATATTCAACAAGGTTTTTTTTGATCAGTTGGTTATTAGAGGTGCCCTGAACTCATAAGCTGTGACATTTGCAGGAATAGATAAACTAAATCCAGATTAGCATGATCGTTCCACCTACCATCACGAGTTTTATTATAGTTGAGGCATGATGATAATATTCATTATTCTTCGCCCACCACACAAAGGCCATCGCCCCTACAGTAAATCCCTGTAAAACTGTTAAAGTCAATTTGACCCAATTATTGGTTTGTTGTTTGTCCCAAAACAGGAGAGCAATTACTAACAGAATGCCGAAGAAGATAGCCATATACTTCCCTGTGTTTAGCCCAAAGCGCACGACTGCAGTCTGACAATTTGATTTACCATCGCCTACTACATCTTCTATGTCCTTTACTATTTCACGAAACCATGTTGCCAAAAACGCAAACACCATATAATACCACAATTCGACTTTAATTTGATCCGTATTTCCATAGATCAAATCGGGTAATGCTACAATACCTACAACTCCCGCGCAAAAAAAAGAGACCCAAACGTTTCCAATAACCGGTTTACATTTTAATGCATATGAATAAATCCATAATCCGGCAACGGCAGCAGGATAAATGAAGATGTATTTAATTAAATCTAACCGAATAGCGGTCCACAGAGCTATAATAAATCCAATAAACACAATCATCAGATAGAATTGCTTTGTCTGCTTAAGCGTCCATAGATTTCCCGCGACCCATCGTTTGGGTTTGTTGAGACTATCAATCGTTGAATCATAATAGTCATTGATGACATATCCGCCTGCTGCCAGGCAAATGGTTACCAAAATGATAAGTACCAAATCCGCTATTGACAACACAGAGCTGGCATGGTCTAAAAGGTTATGATATATCAGATACTGGATACCCCCGAGTATCAACAGATTTTTCCAGCGAATGATATGAAGTGCATTTTTCAACATCGGATAGCCATGAATATAATAGCTTTCAATTGCTTGAGACTTTAAATTCATTTTTTTCCTCAAACCAGGTTTCTAAGAAGCGATTTTGGAATAAAAGTTGGGATAGCTTATATTTAGTAAGATTTATGGAAGAAACATCTCAACCCAACATAGAAGCCCGGGCTTATAAATTCAAAGAGCTCAAGGTGTATGCATCCACGGAATGGCTTGCGGACAACAAAAAAAAATATCGCCAGGTCTATGATCGACTTGAAGCTTCCTATGTGTACGCCGAGTTGTCTTTTTTTAATAAACACTTCGATATTGAGAGTTGGGATGTGGAAGTGACACTACGATGTTTGTCAATGAAACGGGCAGGTAAAGAATTGTGTAGGTTACAGATCCGGCGCAATGTCAGTAAATACGATAGTGTCGTTTATATCCGGGAAGGATGGGGTAATAAAAAGGAAGGTTCATTCTGGAAGAAAGGCGCATATTGTTGGGAAGCATATATCGACAATGAAAAAGTTGGATCCAAGTATTTCTACATCGAAGAAAGCGATACAAGCGTTAATGGGTTGCCAAGATATCTCTCACTTCAGTCACTGCGGTTGTATGAAGGGCAATATGATGATGTAGGAGAAGATGACCGCCATTATTTCGTGGCCTTTAGCAGTGCTGAGACGAGATACATCTACTCAGAGGTTATCTTTCAAAACTTGCAAACGCAGGAATCATGGCAATGTGAGCTGTTTACAAAATTCTACAATGAAGCCCGTGAGTTGAAGGGCCAGGTCACACGACTTCAAACCATTAAGAAAGGGGATGAGAAAGTTAAGGTAACAGCAGGGTGGGGGTCGAATGTAAAAGGCTCATGGCGTAAGGGAAAATACACAGCTGAAATTGTTTTTATGGATCGGCTTGTTGCGGTAGTCCCATTCGAAGTCGGTGAAATATTTAAAGAAGGACAGAGCCAGGTTTTCCTGCCGGATTACAGGCCTGCCAAATTCTCAAAAGACGAAAGCCTTCATCTAAGTCTCGATGATGTGATGATAGACCTGACGGCCATGATTGGCCTTCAGGAAATTAAAAAGCAGGTGTATGATCACGCTCAATACCTACAATTCCTTCAGTTACGTAAGGAAAATGGATTTGCAGAGCGACAGGACATTAACATACATTCAGTATTTGTTGGCAATCCAGGTACCGGGAAAACTACCGTCGCGGGAATGATGGGAAAGCTGTATAAAAACATGGGGCTTTTATCAAAAGGTCATGTGCATCAGGTAGATCGTGTAGACCTGGTCGGAGAATATATCGGTCAGACTGCTCCCAAAACGAAAGACGCAATTGAAAAAGCCAGAGGTGGTGTTTTATTTATTGATGAAGCCTACAGTCTTGCGCGTGCCAATGATGACACAAAAGATTTCGGGCGTGAAGTCATTGAAATCCTGGTCAAAGAAATGTCAAACGGGCAGGGTGACATGGCAGTTATCGTAGCGGGCTATCCGAAAGAAATGAAATACTTCCTTGATTCAAACCCCGGTCTAAAATCAAGATTTAAAATTCATTACCAATTCGCCGATTATCTGCCACAGAACCTATCCGAAATTGCGCTGTATGCATGCAGAGAAAAAGAAGTCACACTCTCTCCTGATGCGAAAAGACTGATAGATGAAATCATTGTTGAAGCCTATCGTAACCGGGATCGCACGTTTGGAAACGCGCGTTACGTACATGATCTGATTGAGAAAGCGAAAGTGTCACTTGGATTGCGTGTTATGCGTTCTACTTCGACCAGGGAACCTACACGCGAGGATCTTTCTATCATTACTCAAGTTGATGTAGAGCATATTCGTTCATTGGATTCCCTGGTCAACCCGACGATCCCTGTGGATGAAAAACTTCTGCAGCTATCCCTGGCAGATCTTAATGCGCTGACCGGCCTCGACAGTGTAAAAAAACAAATCCAGGAAATGGTTGAAATTGTTCGATATCACCAGGTAACCGGAAGAAGTGTACTCAACAAATTTTACATGCACACTGTGTTTATTGGTAATCCCGGTACGGGCAAGACAACGGTGGCTAGAATTCTCACCAGCATTTATAAGGCTCTTGGTATCCTGGAAAGAGGCCATATGGTCGAGACTGACCGCCAGGGTTTGGTAGCTGGTTATGTCGGACAAACTGCACTAAAGACTGCCGAAAAAATAGAAGAAGCAATGGGTGGCGTTTTGTTTATTGATGAGGCCTATGCACTCAGCAATAATCCGGGAAATTCACATGATTTTGGCAACGAAGTAATTCAAACCATTCTCAAGCGAATGGAAGATAAGCGGGGCCAATTCTTTGTCTTTGCGGCGGGATATCCTGAAAACATGGAAGCTTTTTTAAAAGCCAATCCCGGATTGAGTTCAAGATTTGACAAGGTGTTACGCTTTGAAGATTATAGTCCTGAGGAACTCAATGATATCGCCATCAACATGATCAACTCTCACGAGATGCGGATCACACCAAAGGCATTGGAACATCTTACAGCATATTGTAAATTCCTTTATGATTACAGGGATAAATATTTTGGCAATGCACGCAGTATTCGACAGATCATTCAGGATGTGATAAAGAATCAAAACTTAAGGCTTGCAAAAGCCGGCGTTGACGCAAAAACTCAAGTTAATCTGATCACTTTCGAAGATGTTAAAGATTTTGCCCGCGACAAGAATTTACTGAACTTCCAGCGTCAGTCGATTGGTTTCAGAAAATAACCCCTAGATGCCTACTTTTGCGGGATGAGTATGTTGAGCAGTGCTTTTAAACTGACCTGTCCACGTTGCCGGCAAGGGGATATGTTTGAAAAGCCCATTGATTTGAAAAGGCCCCTTAAAATGCATAAGCAATGTAGTGTTTGTGGACAGCGTATGGAACCAGAACTGGGATTTTACTACGGGGCAATGTTTATTTCTTATGTATTTATTGCATTCACAAGCTTATTGATTGTAGGAACCTTGGTATTCCTTTTTAAAATATCCGTTGAAATTTCCTTCGCAATCCTGATTGGATTTCTGGCCTTGATTTTTATCTGGAATCTTCGTTTCGCACGATCAGTGTGGATTCATATCATAATTAAACATGATAGAAGATACAAAACGAAAAGAGTGGGTGATAAGTGAAATTTACCTTTAGTCAGTAAAAAAATTCAGCGTTTGATTGTATTTCTGTGGAATATGTTGATTGCCTGCTTCTGAATTACATAATCAATGTTCAACTCCATAAGGCCATATCCAATTTCTTCCTATGCTCTTTGGTTAATGGATGTTGGCTTCCCAATAAATTAAAAATGCCTACGGCTGCTTTCGAAAGTTTTCCATCAGCCGATTTTTTGTCCTGATGTAACAGCTTAATAATCTCCTGTAGAGCCTCTTCAAGATTGGCGGTTTGTAATAACTGTTTCACCTTGATAAGATTATCATCCTGAGTTTCCATTAGCAGAAAAGCAGCTATATCTTTTACATTCTCGGATTTTTGATAAAAGGGACTTCCCATTTTAATACCTGCGATCAGGTCAGCTGAATGTTTAGGAAATTCCCAAAGAAGTATTTGGCTCAGAACAAATGCTATCTCTTCGCTTTCAGGATACGCTTCCAACAATTTTTCCAAATCTGCTACTGTTGGCTGAACATTATCTTTTAATAGCTGATCAAGGGCCATTAGCCCTGCACTTGGCAAAACTTTTTGCAACCATTCCTGCATTTTCGCCTTCGGAAGCGATCCAAGAAATTCATGATGGATTTCCCCTCTGTAGAACATTTTGACATTTGGAATACTCTGGATGTTGTATTTCTGTGAAAGTTCTTCATGGTCCTCAGTATTAATTTTTACAAGTTCCCACAGTCCCTTTTGCTCTTCGGCCAACTGTTCGATAACTGGCCCAAGGACTCTGCAGGGTCCGCACCAAGGGGCCCAAAAGTCGACTACCACTGGAATTTGAAAACTTTTATCGATGACATCTGTCTGGAAATCCATTGTGTCTATTTTATATTAAAAGAGATATTCAGCATCAAAGTTTTGACCTTCTGACATTTTTCTCTATGATTGGCAGTACTTTTCCGTCTTATGCCTATTTCTGGAAAGATAAATATTCAATTTGTGCCCATCCATCTTATAGTTAGATACTTGGCCGTAATTGCCCTGTTTGTTGGCACAATATTTATGCAGGGATGCAGCACCTCACGAAATCTCGATACGGGTTCAGACAGGACTTTAATTAAAATCTGGGATAGTCTGGATATGGCCTCATCCCATCATGTGGGCTTATCTATCTATGATGTTGAGAAACGTAAATATGTTTTCAACTATCGGGACGACAACTTTTTTACACCCGGCTCGAATGTCAAATTGCTGACCATGTATGCAGCTTTGCATTATCTCCCTGAATTTGTTCCTGCAGCTTATTATCAGTATCGAAAGGACACAGTTATTGTCTGGGGTGGGGGCGATCCGGGAACTTTATATCCTACGTTAAACACTCCTTCCAGCTTAATCAACTTTTTACAATCAACTGATAAGACAATTATTTTTTCCAATCATCATTTTCAATCGCAACGTTTTGGTGAGGGTTGGGCATGGGACGATTATCCGTATTCATTTCAATCTGAAAATACTGCTTTTCCAATCTATGGTAATAACCTATGGATTGAACGTTTCAAGGAAAGCATCGTAACATCACCTAAGTATTTCGACCTGATTTTATCTTCAAAACGTGATACGATAGAAAAGCTTACCCGTAACGAATCAGGTACTCAATACAACTACCGGTACGATCTCCGCAATCCATACGCACTCAATTCCATTCCTGTTTCATTGTATGAAAATGATATTCGCTTTATCTGGCAAGAAGCAACAGGCAAAGAAATTCTTTTTCATCATTACCCATTTGTAAGTAACACATTACGATTAGATGGCTCAAACAGGGATACAATGATCAGGATAATGATGCAGGAGAGTGACAATTTTATTGCCGAACAATTATTGCATGCCTCT
This sequence comes from Saprospiraceae bacterium, assembly GCA_043752765.1. Lineage (GTDB taxonomy): Bacteria > Bacteroidota > Bacteroidia > Chitinophagales > Saprospiraceae > Opimibacter. Next base: position 7,681 of record JAYUXX010000470.1, read on the forward strand.
GCACTTAGCCAAAATGGTTCCATGAACCAAGAGGAGATCATCCGGCAAGCAATAAAAGGACCCTTAGCAAAAAGCCCGGATTCCTTAGTTTGGGTCGATGGTTCAGGATTATCCCGATACAATCAGCTCACCCCACGATCAGTCATTTGGTTACTGGAAAGAATGATTAAAGAAAAAGGAATTGAATACCTGAAAATAATTTTGCCTGCAGGGGGTCATTCCGGCACCTTAAAAAATACCTTTCGAAGCAGTAATAGGCAGCCATATATTTTTGCAAAATCAGGTTCTATGAGACATACGTATTGCCTCAGTGGTATACTCGTGACTCGTTCGGGAAAAGTTCTTTTATTTTCGTGGATGAACAATCAATTCCTGGAGGACACATCAGATATAAAAATGTCTATGGAAAGATTATTTACTTACCTCCGCGATCAGTATTAATAATTGCGTTCCCATTCTATGATGAATCCTTCTTTAACGTCTAACCAATTAGTATCGATCGCAAGGGAATTTGGTCTCCCACTTTTTGTGTATGATGCATCTACTATAGATCATCAGATAAACACATTGAAGGAGGCATTTCAGGTTCATTCACTTGACATTCGATATGCGTGTAAGGCACTAAGTACCATGACTATTCTTTCTCACATTTACGATCAAGCTTGTGGAATTGATACTGTTTCACCCGGTGAGATTGCGATGGCACTCAAAGCAGGAATTCCTTCATCAAAAATTAGTTTTACACCAAGCGGAGTGTTAAATGATGAATACGCATTTGCAATTCAACAAGGCGTTCATATTCATGTAGATCAACTGCACGTTTTAGAATGGTTGGATCAACATTACCCGGGATTGGAAGTCACTCTACGTTTTAATCCTGGCATTCAGGCAGGAGGGCATCCCAAACTTCAGGTAGGGTCACAAGGGTCAAAATTCGGATTTCTGTCTTCACAGGTTGAGGAAGTAAAGCGATTAACGGACAAGCTTTCACTTAAAGTTATAGGAGTGCATATGCACTTGGGGTCTGACATCAGTGATTCAGATAGTTTCGATAGGGCATATACATATTTGCTTACCATAGCACTTTTATGGGCAGATTCATTACGCCATGTAGATTTAGGAGGAGGATTCAAGATTCCGTATCACCCGGATGATCATTCGATTGATATATCCTCTTTAGGTGCTAAAGTCACTAATCTATTTAATCAATTTTGTGATCAACTTGGCAGATCAGTTTCACTTGTGCTCGAGCCGGGAAAATTCCTGGTAAGTGCTGCTGGTTATCTCTTGATGGAAGTGACGCAAGTCCGGCATTCCTCTGAAGTTCCTATGGTTTTTGTGCAGACCGGATTCAATCATTTTCTCAGGCCTATGAATTACGGGGCTTACCACCATATTCAAAATCTTTCGAATCCGGATGGTTCCCCTGTGAACTACGATGTAGTTGGCTATTTATGTGAAACCGACACATTTGCATTGATGAGAAAACTACCGGAGGTAAGAATAGGTGATATTCTTTGCCTGTTCAATGCAGGCGCTTATGGTTACACAATGGCATCCAATTACAATGGCAGACCTCGTCCGGCGGAAGTAATGGTAAAGAATAATGCTGTGAAACTCATCCGACGTGCAGAAACAATTGAGGATCTATTACGAACCGACGTAATCCATTAAACCCTTTTGGTGACTCCAAGACCTGGTGCATGATTTGGTTTAAGATAACCATCCTCCATGATCACTAATCCGGCGAAAGGATCATTTTCAATATACATCCAGCTATCAAGATCTGCATGACTAATATTCGGCCTGGCAAGGGCAACGTGCAATCCAGCAGCTGTTCCAAGACTACTCTCATCCATGCCACCCATCATGCATCGAACATTAGCAGACCTTGCACTTGAATTTATTTGTAAAGCTGGCGTTATACCACCAACTTTCATGAGTTTGATATTGAGAAAATCAACCGCTTGCCGACTGGTCAGCGTAAAAGAATCCGATAACTTTTTAAGACTTTCATCTGCCATAATCGGAACATTACTCTCCTGACGCAATAAATGCCATTGGAATGTGAGATCCGGAGAGGTTGGTTGTTCGATTAACTCAAGACCCACCTGTTTTGTGTTTCGAATGAAATGAGCTGCCTCAATGAGACTGTATCCTTGGTTAGCATCAAACGTAATCGCTATGTTTTTTCCTGTTTTTTTGCGTACCAGTTCTACCACACGAACATCTCGTTCAACATCCTTTCCACCTTTTACTTTGATTGCCTTTATTCCTTTCGCCAGAAGTATAGCTGCACGCTCAATTACTTCATGGTCATCAAGTATACCTATCGTAACACTGGTTACAATTTTTTCTCTAAATCCTCCTAACAACTGGTAGAGTGGTACGCCTGCTTTTTGTGCAACCAGATCATACAATGCCATTTCTGCCATAGCAAGCGCTGATGCTTGTCCGGGTATCACATCTTTTAGCTCTTCATACAGGCGACTATAAAAGAAAGGATTTTCTCCTTTCACGCATGCTTCAATGTGGTTCTTGTAAGCTGTCTGAACAGATTCAGCATCCTCTCCGGTGATAATTTTGTCTGGTGCTGCCATTCCCCATCCCTGAAGTCCAGACTCTGTTTCGAGTGTTAAGAATACATTCTCGCAGCCATTCATGTTTTCATCATTCGAAAACGAATAACCCTCTTTAAACTTGAATGATCCAACCCAGCAATTTGAAGATTTAATTTTCATATTCGGAAATAAACGTTAACGACTTGTAAGGGTCTTTTCATTTTTTTTAAATCATCCATAGAATGAAATTTGATTTCAATACTCATTATAATTTTCAAAACTATTGCAATTAATTTTCATTCCTGGTAAGTGTATGCACTTGTATCGGTCCCTGGTTGTTACCTGTCAATATAGCTGATTGCCCATTACTGAATTCGATCGCTTTCAATTCTCTCACTTCATAACTCGCCCAAAAGCCATGCTCCCTGTTAGGCACATATTGAAATGAACCATCTGTCATTTGAATCAATAATGTTCCAATTCCAGCATCCATTTCTCCAGTTTCCGTTTCTGAATACAAAAAATTACCTGCCATCAAAATATCCTTTCGTCCATCTCCATTTACATCTTTCACCACAATATCAAAAACCGGACTGAATTGTGTTTGATAGGGGAGTTCGCGAACAGAAAATGCTTTCCCGCTATTCATCAGGCACACCGTTTTAAATGTATTCGCTGTAAGTTTTTTACTCCCCTTGAGTTTTTCTTTAGTAAATATTTCTTCTATGGGGGCCGAAGCATAGGGCGTGTAACGCACATACTTCTTCTTCAACATCGGTACTTGTCCGATCAGCGCATCCCGGCTTGCATATGGATAGAGTTTGCCTTCATAGAAAAAACTCAAGACAGGGTCCTGTGAGCCATTATCATCAAAATCATTTGAAATAAGCGTGACAGGATATAATTCCGAAGTTGCCATCCGATGATTTAATCCCATATTGCCGGCAACAATATCCAAGTCTCCATCCCCATCCAGATCATCAACTTCCACGGATTTCCACCACCCGGTTAGCGCAGTCAGACCGAAGGCATCAGTTTGATCTTGAAATATAGAGCCATCAAATGAGAAAACCTGGATAGGCATCCAATCTCCACATACTATTAATTCTGCACGTCCATCCCCATCTAGATCCCCGGACTCAAGATCAGTAATCATCCCTAATGCATCAAAAGCCCTAAATACTTCTTGCGTTACATCCAGAAATTTCCCTTTATCATTTCGCAGCAAATAACTTTTAGGAGGTGCGGGAAATCCTCCGGGAGTAGCTCTCCCTGCAATAAATAAATCTTTATCCTGGTCATTATCATAATCAAACGCAAGTATAGCTCCCGCATTTGTCCGAATGATTGGAAATTGATTTGATCTTGTGTATATTCCTTTTCCATCATTGACATAATGGCGTGTCATATATGCCGGATCATTTAGATTGAATGAACTGCCACCGGAAATAACCACGAGGTCAAGATCACCATCTGCATCTAAATCTTCAAGCACAGAACCACAATCTTCATGTGCTGCATCAGCCTGAAATACTTCATTACCTAATTGTAGAAAATTATTCTGCTTTGTTTGAATAAATAAAGCAGCGGGGAACCCACTTCCATTTCCTACAAATATGTCTTCAAGTTGATCACCATTTACATCACCTGTTGAAAGACAAGGCCCCTCAAATGAAAGCATATATGGAAGTAATCGTTCCCTTTTAAAATCTACAAACGCATTTTCCTGATGTTTCCAACCTGGAACTACGCCATTATCTGTGAACCAATTATCTTGCTTAGGTGAAGAGGGATACGTGTATTTTTGTCCGCTCCCACGCTTCCATATAATGCGCTGATTTGTATCCACATTACGCATGATCTCAGATGTTCCATCCGTCCATTTCAGAAGAATGGAATCAATCTGTCTTATTTCACCCAAGCCAAAATGAAGTACCGGCTCTGAAGATGAAAAGAAACCCTTGTTAGTGATTTGCGTTTGATGCTGCCGATCATTTCCTACGAAGATATCGGCTACAACTCCCAGTCCATTTGAATTCCCACCTTTTTCTTCAACCTTGATCTGTAACCAGTTTTTTCCGGTGACATCGTTCCGGTAAATGAAAGCAGGCTCGATGAGATTATTAACGATTAAATCTAAATCGCCATCCCGATCCAGGTCTGCATATGCAGAACCATTCGAATAAGAAAGTTGGTCTACTCCCGCTCTCTTGGTTGCATTATCAAAGCCAAGTTTTTTATTATTTATAAATAAATAATTAGAAATCTTTTTTTCCGGAACATAATCAAGTATATCATTGATGTCTGGAAATCGCTTGGCTGTCAGGCCGCCAGTCTGATGCAGAGAATCTCTTATATAGTTCAGATAATCCAGATTGGCAACATCCCTGCGGTATCCATTGGCAACGTAAATGTCTTTCCAACCATCATTATCAAAATCGGCAATCAAAGATCCCCAACTCCAGTCTGTAGTGGCTACTCCGGCAAACTGCCCTATCTCACTAAACGTATTATTTCCGTTATTGAGTTGCAGAATGTTTCTGCCTACTTGCCGGCCGTAACCATTTTGAACCAAAAGATTATATCTGTCATATTGCATACCATTGATCAGGGTTTTGTAACGCAAAGGGTCTTCAGGTTTCATATCCAATACCATGATATCGTCCAGGCCGTCATTGTTAATATCTGCAATATCGGATCCCATGCTATTCAATGATGAATGTTTTAGATATTCTTTGTTTCGATCTGTAAATGTTCCATCCTTGTTGTTGATATACACCATATCGGGTTCGATATAATCAATACCCAGATATAAATCCGTCCAACCATCCTGGTTCAGATCAGCGGGCGTAACACTTAATCCATATGCAGATGACACCATGCCCGCATTAGTCGTAATATCTATAAAACGTCCATTGTCATTTCGATACAGCTTATTAGATTCAAAAGGAGTCGATGGCGAAGTTATTCTTCGGATAGATCCATCCTCACCCTGTTCTAATCGAAAATTGGTCGAGGTCTCAAAATCAACTCTATGATTTAATTGAAATAAATCTAAATCTCCATCCCTGTCAAAATCAAAAAAACATACATGATTTGTATTGCTATTATCGGCTAATCCAAGTTGTTTAGCCTGATCTTCGAAAACAGGGACCGCTACTCCGTTTTCAATTTTATTTCCTGTATTGATATAAACATGATCTGTCTTCTTACCATCATCATCTTTCCCTGTTCGACAACTATAAATATCCAGCTTGCCATCGCCATTGATATCCGCCATCGTTGTCCCGGTTTTAAATCCAACTCCTGCTTCAACTCCTGAAATAGCTGTAACATCTAAAAATTTGAAATCGCCCAGGTTGAGATAAAGTTTGTTGGGGGCAAATGTAGCAGTGAAATACAGGTCCGGCAGACTATCACCATTCACATCCCCGGCAGCCACTCCACCTCCGTTATACAGATATTCATATCGGAAGATGTTATAGTTATAATCTTCTTTGAATGAATCCGCAAAATTTGAAAAGGTAACTGAAGTGGTTGCAGATGGCATTAGTGTAAATCTGGCATCGATGTCAAACGCAGAATCATCCTTGTACTCAATCGCTACTTTTTTCTCACAACCTTGAAGAATGAAGATTACAAGTACCATTACAGTCCATCCGAATATTACATCAATCACATGTTTGTCAGCCATAATGGAATGGAAATAAAACTATCTGGACAGTTTGTTAAGTTGATAAATAACTATTACCCGGGATTATTGAAGCACTTTTTCAACAATTGAAATCATTTGCACCTGTATGGGCCCTTTATTATTCCCTGTTAAGATTGCCTTTTGACCATTAGCTAAAGTGACCGTTTTTAATTCTCTCACTTCATCCTGAGCCCAGAATCCATGAATAGTGTTTGGAACAAATTGAAAAGATCCATCTCCCAATTGTATTAGTAAGGTTCCATTTCCTGCATCCATTTCACCAGATTCTGTATCCGAGTAGAGGAAATTACCTGCCATCAATATATCCTTGCGGCCATCACCATTAAAATCTTCAGTGATAATATCAAAAACAGGTGCCAATTGCGCCTGATAGGGAATTTCCTTGGGGACAAATTGATTGTTTTCATTCATAAATAGTGTCGTCTTAAAAGTATTCACCGTCAACTGCTGACTACCTTTCAATTCACTGCTTGTAAAAATATCATTGATCGAAGCAGAGGCATATTGCGCGTATCGTACAAACTTCTTTTTCAGCATTGGAATCTGCCCTATAAGCCCATCCCGACTTGCATATGGATATAGTTTCCCCTCATGATAAAAACAAAGAATGGGATCAATAGAACCATTGGCATCAAAATCTTTCGAGACTAACGTGATAGGGTAGAGTTCTGAAGTTTCATGGCGTTGATTCAGTCCGACATTTCCTGCCACTAAATCCTGATCACCATCTGCATCAATGTCAGATAGGATTATTGATTTCCACCAACCAGAAGTTTTATCTAATCCAAAGGAAGAAGTCTTATTTTTAAATGAAGAACCTTCGTATGAATATACAGTAATCGGTATCCACTCACCTGCAAATACAATTTCAGGTTTCCCATCCGCATTGAGGTCGCCGGCTTCCATATCTGTTATCATACCCAGACTTCCTAAATCTGGAAATATATCTGCAGTGACATCCTGAAATTTCCCGTTTGTATTACGTAAAAGATGACTTTTCGGCGCCATCGGGAATGCTCCTGGTGTACTTCTCCCCGCGATTAAAATATCCATATCATTATCGTTATCATAATCCAGGGAAAGTATCGCACCTGCATTCGTTCGAATAACTGGAAAATCAGTTGCTTTTGAAAATACCCCCTTTCCATCATTGATATAATATCGTGATAAATATTTAAGATCATTCGCGGCATAAGCACTTCCACCTGAAATCACGATCATATCCTTGTCTCCATCTCCATCCATATCTTCCATAACGGAACCGCAGTCTTCATAACTGGAATCACTAACAAAGGCAGGATTGGAAATAGGTACAAAAGTATTTTGTGCGGTCTGTGTAAATAGCGTAGATGTGAAACCATTACCGTTCCCGGCATAGATATCCTCTAGATTGTCACCATTGATGTCACCAACAGAAATACAAGGACCTTCTGCGGAAAGCATGTACGGGATTAATTTCTCCCTTTTAAAATCCACAAAGACGCTCTCCTGATGCACCCAACCGGAAATTGTATACGCATTATTGAAGAGAGGAGCTGATCGGGGAAGGATAGGAGATTTATAAGTTTTCCCGGATCCTCGTTTCCAAACAATACGTTGGTCAGAATTGATTGATTTCATGATCTCTTTAGATCCATCAGGCCAGGTAAGGATCATTGAATCGATAACCTTGTGATCTGAGACCCCAAAATGAAGAATAGGTTCTGAGGTTGAGAAAAACCCTTTGTTGGTGATGAGCATTTGATGTTGATGATCTACACCTGTATAAACATTAACTACAGATCCGATTCCATCTGTATTCCCTTTAGTATCCTGAAGATCTATTTGCAGCCAATGTATACCACTGATATCGTTCCTATAAATAAATGCAGGATCGATTATATTATTGACAATGATATCAAGATCTCCATCACGATCGAGGTCCGCAAATGCCGACCCATTCGAAAAGGCTAACTGATCCATTCCTGCTTGCTTGGTGACATTGTTAAATCCAAGTTGTTTATTATTTAGAAACAGATATTTCGAAATTTTTTGCTCAGGAATCAAATCGAGCATTGTATTAATGTCAGGAAACCGTTTGGAGGTTAACCCTCCGGCTCTGTTTAACGAATCCCGAACATAGGTGAGGTAGTCATAATTCGTCACATCCCTTCGATAACCATTAGCGATATACACATCCTTCCAACCATCATTGTCAAAATCAG
>JAYUXX010000471.1:0-7174 GCA_043752765.1 Saprospiraceae bacterium
TTTGCGACAGGGGGTCTCATTTCTGCGTTAGGATTTTCATTATTAGCAGTCCTTTGGTTCTCCACAACGCTGTCTGCCTGGTTGGCTATTCGTAAACTCAAAATCAATCTCCATCAAATGTTGATGATCTATAGTTATGCATTATGTTTTGCCGCTGTCACATTACGTATATGGCTTCCTATTCTGGTTGGATGGTTTGGTGATTTCACAATTGCCTATCAAATTGTAGCCTGGTTATCGTGGGTTCCCAACCTTGTCGTTGCCTATTTTCTAACACGAAAAATCCGCACCTGATATTAAATACATTTTGTTCAACAGTACATATTTCAAATAAAGTTTGACAACTTCTTATTTCTTAATTTCTACATTTTAACCTATACCTTTAATTTCTAGTTTCTAGTTTCTTAGTTTCTAATTTCTATCCCGCATTCATTTATAATGGCGGGACCATCGTCGTACGATGGATTTCTAGTTTCTAACTTATAATTTCTAATTATGCCTCATATTGCCATTATCTCCTCCAGCGTGAGGACCGGCAGAAAAAGCCATCGCGTTGCTCTTTATTTTCAGCATTACTTTACAGAAAATAATCTGGGATCAACTGAAATTCTGGATCTCCAACAATATGATTTTCCTGTATTTGAGGAGCGGTTGAAATACCAAAAAGATCCGACTGCAGAAATGCTTGATTTTACAGAAAAAATAAAATCCGCTGACGGCGTTTTAATTGTAACTCCGGAATATAATGGTGGGTATCCCGCTGCATTAAAAAATGTGACTGACTTCCTGTACGATGAATGGTATCGGAAACCGCTTGCCATTTGCACTGTGTCTGATGGTATTTTTGGCGGTGCCCAAGTCATCACTTCACTGCAATACACCATGTGGAAGATCAGGGCATGGACCGTGCCTGCTATGTTTCCTGTTCCAAAAGTTGGAGAAGCCTTTGACGAAATGGGAACACCCACCGATAAAGCTGGTGTTGATAAGCGCGCAGGTTTTTTTATAAATGAGCTGCTCTGGTGTGTAGAAGCAAAAAGGCGAATGAGTGAAAAATCGTGAAATCGAATAACAATGGGCGAGTACAAAATTCCATCTCAGACAAGAATCGGTCATGTACATCTAAAGGTGAGCGATCTTCAAAGATCACTTGATTTCTATTGTGGTTTGCTGGGGTTTGAATTGATGATGAAGTATGGAGAAGAAGCTGCTTTCATTTCAGCAGGCGGCTATCACCACCATATCGGCCTCAATACATGGTACAGCAAGAATGCTGGTCCCGCTCCGATCAAGACAGCTGGTTTGTTTCATACCGCTATTCTATATCCGGAACGAAGAGATCTTGCAATTGCTTTCAACAGGTTGAACGAAGCAAAATATCCGTTGACCGGAGCTTCCGATCATGGTGTTTCGGAAGCATTATATCTTGACGATCCTGATCAGAATGGCGTTGAATTATATTGGGATCGGCCCCGTGATCTATGGCCTACTGCATCGGATGGATCGCTTACTATGTTTACACGTGCTTTGGATCTGGAAGATCTGTTGAGATCTTCCCACCTTCCACGGTAAAAAATTATCGAACCAAATCCCCCTTCAATCGTAACATCTCTGTCTCAGCCAGCTTCGTATTATATCGTGCTGAAATCAAACGATTGTAAGCATCCTCAAGACTTTTTTGCGCCTCGCGCAATTGCAGATATGTAGACCCTCCAAGACGATATGTTTCCAGCACTATGTTGACATTCTCGATAGCCAGAAGAATGTTTTCTTCTTCTAAAGCAAGCGATTCAATCTGGAGTTGGTATTCGTGAAATGCATTGATTACATCCAGGTTGATTAAAGCACGTTGATTGTCGAAAAGTAATTGTGTAAATCCTTTGTTCAATTCTGCCTGACGGATCAGTCGGTGCGTATTTCTGAAATTGAGAATGGGCACACTCGCAGTGAATCCATAATTAAAGCCCCGGTTCCGGTTATAAAAAGGAAGCGCCGGATTGAGTGTAACATCATTATTGGTGCGGGCAAAATTATATGCCGAATTAAATTGAACGATGGGATATCGGTCTGCTTTATACTCCTTGATCGTGAGGTCCGCTATCTCAATATTTTTTTGTGCGATCTGTAGTAAAAGATTTTTTTGATCCATGTCTGCCTGAATTTCATTCAGCGTAATGTCAAAATTGATCGGAATATAATCTGTTACATCATAATCTGTTGTGATCGAAGTATTCTGTCCGGCTATCGACGGAACTAACAAATGATTGAGGATATCTTTTAGTTGTTGGATTAAAGACAACTGACGAATCTGGGCAGCTTTCTGGGCATTGAGATCAACCTGACTTTGTAAAACATCCGGTTTAGCACCCACACCGATCTCTAATTTTCGTTTTGCAAGATCAACACGAGTCTGACTGATGCTCATCTGTTCTTCGATTGCCTTTAGTTGCTGTTTTTGCCTGACGATATCGTAATAGGTATTGACAACATCCGCTACTGTATTGATAACCTGGTTTTTGATTTCCAGTTCTCCGAGCCTGATGTACTGTTCTGCCTTTTTACGCGTAGCAAACATTCTCAGTCCATCGAAAAGTGTCCAGTTTAAATTGATTGATGCGTTTAAATTATCAGTGGCGACGTTTCCTTCCCTGATCTGCCCGGTTGAAAATTCTTGTTTTTGAATATTGTTCGTCCAAATCGTCCCTGCATTTCCATTAATCTGAGGAAGAAACACTGCATTCCGGTATTCATAGTCTAAAGCTGCAACTGCAGAATCATTTCTGGCTAATCTGATATCATAATTGTTTTGAAGTGCTGTAGCTATTGCTTCATCAAGCGTTAAAACAGATTGACCATTTACGTTCGTTACCGTATTCAAAACGAAAAGTATCAGAAGCGATTTTAGTAATCCTTTTCTTGCGTTTAATAATATCATCATCAAATTTCCCAATCTATTTATCATTCGATTTCAGTTTTGGCAACTTCAGTTTGAAAATGATTGCCTTTCTTTTTTGATGAAAGATAGGAGTAGAGTGCTGGCACCACATACAATGAAAGGATAAGTGCAAATAACATCCCTCCAACAATAACGATTCCGAGAGGTATGCGGCTTTTACCCGCTGACCCAATGGCAAGCGCGATTGGCAATGCACCCAATGTAGTGGCTAATGTAGTCATGAGAATAGGTCTCAACCTAGCGACAGCTGCATCAATCGCTGCCGGTACCTTGGCATCACCAAGTCTTCGCTTCTGGTTAGCAAATTCCACAATCAGGATCCCATTTTTAGTGACAAGTCCCACCAGCATGATGATGCCAATCTGGGAAAATATATTGAGTGTCTGATCAAAGATCCACATACTCAATACTGCCCCCGCCAATGCAAGAGGAACTGTAATCATAATGATGATCGGATCAAGAAAGCTTTCGAATTGAGCTGCAAGAATCAGGAAGATCAGAATTAATGCAAGGAAGAACGCAAATGAAGTATTAGATGAACTCTCAGCAAAATCTCGTGAAGCTCCCGATAAAGAGGTGTTAAAGGTTTCATCCAAAACGATACCCGATATCCGCTCCATCTCAGCAATTCCCTCCCCAATTGTTTTACCCTCAGCGAGTCCCGCCTGAACAGTTGCACTTTTGAATCGGTTAAAGTGAAAAATGGTAGGGGGATTGGCAACCTCTTCCATAGCTACCAGATTGTCAAGCTGAATTAGTTCTCCACGATTATTGCGCACAAAAAACGATTTCAAATCTAACGGCTCATCCCGGTCGATACGATCTACTTGTGCGATGACCTGATATTGTTTACCGTTCATGATAAAATATCCAAAACGACGTCCACTTAATGCAAGTTGAAGTGTGTTGTTCACATCCAATACCGAAACACCAAGTTCATTTGCACGCAGCCGGTCAATTGTAATTTGTAATTCAGGTTGATTAAATTTCAGGTTGACGTCAAAACCCTGGAACACATCGCTCTTCCGCACCTCTTCCATAAACTGTGGGATCTTTTCTTTCAGCTTATCGAAGTTGAGATTTTGCACTACATATTGAACAGGAAATGCACCTCTTCCTCCGAGACCCACTGAAATCGTTTGCTCTTGTGTTGCGAACGCACGGACATTATTATACCTCCGAAACATTCTGTTCATCTGTTGGGCAATTTCATCCTGCGACCGTTCACGCTCCGCAGGTTCTCTCAGGCCCATACTTATAAATGCAGCATTACTTCCCTGACTACCAAAACCCGGCACAAATGATAATACAATCCATCGTTCAGGGATTGAGTCCAACAGTTGTTGAGAGATTTCATAAGTTACCCGGTCGGTAAAATCAAAGTCTGCACCTTCCGGCCCTGTTATACTTGCCCTTATCCTGTTTCGATCTTCCATGGGCGCAAGCTCAGAAGGAATTCTTTTGCCAATTGTGAAAATTATCCCTGTACAGATGAGTATCAATACGAGTGCCAGCCATCTGGCCTTCATAAAACCTTTCAAAGAAGAACGATAGAAATTTTCAAGACCTACAAAAAACGGCTCGGTTGCATTATAAAATCTGGAATGTTTATGCCCTCCTTTACGAGTTAGATAAATATTTAGAACAGGTGTTAGGGTAAGTGAAACAAAAGCAGAAATCAATACTGCTCCTGCCAACACAATTCCAAACTCCCGGAACAGTTTTCCAACAAACCCTTCCAGGAAAATGATAGGGAGAAAAACAACGGCCAGTGTAATTGAGGTAGCTATGACAGCAAAATAAATTTCCTTGGAACCTTCAAGAGCAGCTTTGTATTTATTCATACCCTGCTCCATTTTCCGATAGATATTTTCGGTCACGACGATACCATCGTCCACAACTAATCCTGTCGCGAGTACAATTGCTAATAGCGTGAGCACATTGATGGAAAATCCCATCACATACATGATGAAGAATGCTCCGATTAATGACACAGGAATATCAATCAACGGCCTGAGTGCAATCGTCCATTCTCTGAAGAATAAAAATATGATGAAGACAACTAAAAGGATAGCAATGATGAGTGTGTCCTTAACTTCATTGATCGCATGACGCACAAATGTCGTCCGGTCATAACCCACTTCGAGAATGATGTCGGCCGGCATATCCTTTTTTATATCATCGAGACGTTTATAGATTTCATCTACGATTTCAATCTGATTACTTCCCGGTTGTGCGATGATACCCATGTTGACAGAGGGTATATTATTCTTCCTTGATAATGTTTCTTCGTTTTCTGGGCCAAGAATGGCATACCCGACATCCCTAAATCGAACGACCCCATTATTACCTTCTTTCAGGATCAAGTTATTAAAATCGTCTTCGGTGGTTAGTTTTCCATAGGTCTTAATGATAAGCTGTGTTTCATTTCCCCGGATCTTTCCTCCTGGTAGTTCAATATTTTCACGGTCTAGTGCTAGTTTGATATCGTTGATCGTCAGTTGATACGAAATCAGCTTACTGGGATCAATCCAAAGCCGCATTGCATACCTTCTTCCAAAAACATTCACACCACTGACGCCCGGTATCGTCTGCAGTCTTTCCTGCACCACGTTCTCTGCATAATCAGTTAGCTCCAGAAGGGATTTTGTCTGACTTTGGATCTGCAAAAAAACAATTGGATCCGAATCGGAATCTGATTTATTCACAGTAGGAGGAGCATCAATATCCTGAGGCAAATTCCCTGTAGCTTGAGAAACTTTATCTCGCACATCATTCGCTGCTCGCTCCAGGTCTACGCCCAATTCAAATTCAACTGTGATATTGCTGCTGCCCTGTGCGCTTGTACTTGTAATATTTTTTACACCCTGTACGCCGTTCACGGCTTTTTCTAACGGCTCCGTAATTTGTTGTTCTACAATATCTGCATTCGCACCTACATAGGTGGTCCGAACATTGATTACTGCCGGATCAATTGCAGGATATTCTCTGACGCTGAGATATTTAAATCCAATGGCTCCAAAGATAATGATCACAATGGAACAAACCAGCGCGAGTACGGGACGATTGAGGCTTAGTTCAGAGAGATTCATGCTGGCAGCTGGTAATTTCCATATCGTGAGTTGTCAATTGTCAGTTGTGAGTTGTCAGTTGTGAATGTATAGTATTAATGGTCTCATTTGATTAGTCCTGTAATTATTTTAAAGGTGTCGACAATACACTCTCCAAGAATTTTGACCTGATCAGTATTGATATATCCCAAGCCAAAGGCTATTCCAATTGCAGCATCAACTTCAATTACAGATCCTCTTGCAATTTCAAAATACCTTTTCCTTTCGATGAGTGATTTTCGAGAGCATCCTTCGCTAATATTTAAATGAACCGAAAGTGCTGCTCTTCTCATTTGACTGCTGAGTGTATATCTTTCCTCCTCGGGAAATAACTTGGTGATTTTGTATGTCTCAAATGTTAGTTCTCGTGAATACTGATATACATTCAATTTTGTATGGGCTAATTGTAAAAACATGAAAGGTTGATTTTGAGTATCATAAAAAATAATATCGATGATAATGTATCCAACCTAACCTCTTGTTACCCTTAAATCATATGTTTCTTACAAATTATTTCAACTTACGCATAGCTACACAAGGCTCACAATTGACAACTCACGACTGACAACTCACAACTGACAACTCACAACTGACAACTAACAACTAACAGTCGACAACTCTCAACTCACAACTGACGGCTCACGGCTCACGGCTCACGAGATCACAACTCACAGCTCACGTTTCACGTTTCACGTTTCACGCTTCACGTTTCACGGCTGACAACTCATAACTCACGGTATAATTTTCCCAATCTCCACATCAATCCCCGGTCTCAAAAACAAAATTGCTGATGTAATCACTGTATCTCCCGGTTTAATTCCTTCCAACACTTGTATGTTAGTACTATCTCTCACGCCTGTTGAAATATCTGCCGGTGTGGCTTTTCCTGATTTAAATAAATAAATCTGTTTTTTGCGGCCGATCGGCACGATTGAATTGTTAGGAATGAGCAATGCATTATCATTTTCTCCCAACACAATTCTAACCTTTGCAAATGCGCCGGGAAATAAAGAAGGATCCGGGTTTTTGATCAGCGCCCTTGCAGCAAGGCTTCTTGTATTTTCTTCAACACTTACTTCTGTTGCCAGGATGGACGCAGAATATGTTT
>JAYUXX010000472.1:0-16092 GCA_043752765.1 Saprospiraceae bacterium
GATAGTCTCCCTGAATATGAAATCCTGGATCCGATTCTTTATATGTATATCGAGCATCGGTTAGGGCCGAAGGAGATTATAGAGATGGGATATGACGAAACATTAGTGAGACGGATATTGAAATTGGTGAACACAAGTGAATTTAAAAGACATCAGACTGCGCCGGTGTTGAGAGTTTCGCCGAAAGCGTTTGGAGTGGGAAGAAGGATGCCGATTGTAGGAAAGTATCTGAGCTAAAAATGATTTTTTCGCACGGGGACCGCGGAGAAAATTAAATGGAGATCACAGAGAGATGTTTTCGCATGGAGGTCACGGAGAACACGAGGAGAATTTCGCACTGAGATCATTGAGATCACGGAAAAGGTTCTCGCGCGGAGTACACGGAGTACTTGGAGTACTTGGAGGTGAATTTTGCACGGAGTACACGGAGGATATCTCGCACGCAGTTCACAGAGTACTAGGAAATAAAATCCGTACCCATTTCATAGAAAAAGTCAATAACGGTTTACGATGGTATTTGGTCTTTTTTAAGGAGGTCGCGAATTTCCGTGAGAATTTCTACTTCAGAAGGACCACTTATCAAAGAGACCTCTTCATTTTTCTTTTTCATTTTATCCATAGCTTTTACAATCAGAAAAAGAACAAATGCGATGATGAGGAATTTCAAAACAGCGGCCAGGAACTTTCCATATTTGACGGCATGCCACGAGAGATTTGCAATATCCTCTGCTCCGGCTGCTTTTAGAGCGGGAGTTAATAATAGAGGCGTTATGATATCATCTACCAGCGAAGACACGATAACGCTGAAAGCTGCACCGATAACGACAGCAACTGCCAGATCGACTACGTTGCCTTTTGTGATGAAGTCTCTGAATTGTCTAAACATACTAAATAGGTTTAGAAATTTTGTTTCTCAATTAGTATTTGATGGCCTTAAATAATATCTGTTTTATGTGTCTTTAACTGACGTGTAAGTCGAATCTGATTTTATTTAATGCTGACCCCGCTTTCACCCATTCTGCCTGTTGTTCATTGTAGCCATGTAATACATCAAATGTATCTGATGAACCGTCAGCATGCCGAAGTCTGATCTTGATTTCTGAATCCGGATTGAAATTTTCAAAACCAAGGATGTCAACATAATCATCCTGGCGAATTAAATCAAAGTCTGCAGGATTTGAAAACGTGAGAGCAAGCATGCCTTGTTTTTTCAAATTAGTCTGATGAATTCGCGCAAATGATTTGACAACGATTGCTTTCACACCGAGATATCGTGGTTCCATCGCAGCATGTTCACGGGATGAACCTTCGCCATAATTTTCTTCTCCAAACACGATGGTGGGGATCCCTCTTTTTTGATAGGCTCTTGCAGAATCCGGAACACTCATATAGATGCCTTCTTCATGATTGATCACTTTATTGGATTCATCATTATATGCATTGATAGCCCCGATAAAACAATTGTTTGAAATATTTTCAAGATGCCCCCTGTACTTGAGCCATGGCCCGGCCATTGATATATGATCAGTCGTACACTTGCCTTTAGCTTTTAATAGTATTCGCATATTCGTGACCTGGTCATTCGTGATAATTTCGAATGGCGTCAAAAGCTGTAAACGATCCGATTGCGGATTGACATTAATTTGTACGGAGGCCGCGTTTTGTGCAGGTTGCTGGAATCCTGAATCCTCGACATCAAATCCTTTAGGTGGAAGTTCTACACCTATTGGTGCCTCAAATCTAACTTCCTCTCCATCTTCATTGATCAATGTGTCCGTAAGTGGATTAAATGTGAGATCCCCTGCAAATACCATGGCCGTAACGATTTCAGGTGATGCAACGAAAGCATGTGTAGATGCATTTCCATCATTTCGTTTTGCAAAATTTCTGTTGAACGAGGTGATGATTGAATTTCGGCGTTTCGGATCATCAATATGTCGCGCCCATTGGCCGATACAAGGGCCACATGCGTTTGCAAGCACAAGTCCACCCACATCTTCAAATGATTGTAGCAAACCATCACGCTCAACTGTATATCTGATCTGTTCGGAACCTGGTGTTACTGTGAATTCAGACTTAACTTTTAGTTTTTTATCGCGCGCTTGATTTGCGATTGACGCTGACCTGGAAATATCTTCATAGGAAGAGTTGGTACAAGAACCGATCAAGCCCACTTCAAGAACTCTGGGATAATCATTATCTATAACCGCTTTTGCAAATTCACTGATTGGCCAGGCAAGATCAGGTGTATACGGACCATTGATGTGAGGTTCAAGTGTATCCAGATCGATCTCTATGACCTGGTCGAAATATTTCTCAGGATTTGCATAACATTCCGGATCACCTGTCAGATGGTCAGCGATGCTATCTGCTAATTCAGTAATGTCAGTACGTCCTGTTATTTTCAAGAATCGCGACATGGCTTCATCATACCCGAAAGTTGACGTAGTGGCTCCAATTTCGGCTCCCATGTTACAAATGGTCCCTTTGCCTGTGCACGATAAAGACTTAGCGCCTTCACCGAAATATTCCAAAATAGCTCCAGTACCACCTTTCACTGTCAGGATACCGGCTACTTTGAGGATGACATCTTTTGATGAAGTCCAACCACTTAATTTTCCTTTCAAATGGACACCAATCAGTTTTGGCATTTTCAGTTCCCAGGGCATACCAACCATTACATCCACAGCATCTGCACCACCAACGCCAATTGCCAGCATGCCTAATCCCCCTGCATTTGGAGTGTGGCTATCGGTTCCAATCATCATGGCTCCGGGGAATGCATAGTTTTCCAGGACTGTTTGATGAATAATTCCTGCACCGGGTTTCCAAAAGCCAATTCCATATTTAATTGAAACCTGGGAGAGGAAAGAGTAAACTTCCGAGTTCACATCCAGGGCTGTTTTTAGATCGGATTCAGCGCCCGACTGTGCCAAAATGAGGTGGTCGCAGTGCACTGTACTAGGAACGGCAGTTTTATCCATTCCACACATCATGAATTGTAGCAGGGCCATTTGAGCCGTTGCATCCTGCATTGCGACCCTGTCTGGTGCAAAGAAGACATAATCATGTCCTCTCGAATATTCCTTGACTGGAGAATCCTTGTGAAGATGGCTGAAGAGAATTTTATCAGAAAGCGTCAACGGACGGCCGAGTGTTTTTCTAACATGGTCTAATGCGAGGGGAAGGCGCTCATAAAGTCCCCTGATCATTTCAAAATCAAATATCATGATGTATAGTTAGTGTTATAAGTCGATAACTAAGAAGTGCCAAAAATAATGCGGTGAGGTTCAACAAAACGATTTTTACCGAAAAGTATTTAGGGCTGAAAGGGCAGAAAAGGCTGAAAGGGCTAAAAGGCATTCCCAATGGCTTGCGTAAAAGCTTCCTAAAATTATTTAGCTCTCAAGTCTTTCGATAAGACGGCCGGAAATCCGGAGAAAGTCCATTTCCGTTATAATACCTATGAGCTCACCATTTTGAGTGACTGGAAGGCATCCTATTTTGTTCTTCCGCATAATACTCATTGCTTCAAGAATAGTGGAATTAGGTCCTATTGTAAGCGGATGTCCATTCATGATGTCTTTGACAGTTGTAGGCGCCGCCTCAAGTCCCGGCGGTTGATTACGCATCTTCAACAAATGACGGAGCATAATCCTCAGCGTCACAAGTCCGACTAATTTACCTTCTCTATCTTCTACGGGAGTATACCTGATCTTGCGCCACTCCATCATTTCAGCTACCAATTCAATGATATCATCTTTCTGAACCGTGAACAGATCTGTATTCATAAACTCACTCACCTTCAAATGGGAAGGGCGATACTCTTTGAGGTCACTCAGTTCTGGTATTTTCCATTGATGTACAGGCAAGCCTTGTTTGGCATTGATACACATTGCATTAGTAAGTACTGTGAGAGCCTCGTCTTCGGTAGTTTCTTTTTTGAGCTTGGTGTAAGACCGTAACATCCATCGGGCTCCGTTCATATGTTCTCTTGCCCTGGCTTCGATGACATCCATGTAGCGCGAGATATCATCCGGATGAATATTTCGCATTTGTAGACCCATCTTCGCGCGAGGTATCAATTCATTGATGGCAAGCTCGGCCACAGAAATTTTCTGGTCGTGCATCCAGGTAAATTTGGAGTCGATCCCAAACTTGGCTGCCTTGCTGAAGTTGTCGAAGACATCTTCAAAACTCATGTTATTCCGAATATCTCCCACGTCATCATGCATCTGAACCATAGATCCAAGCCAGAATGCTGCATTCGCAACCTCATCCAATACTGTTGGACCGGAAGGGAGGACACGATTCTCAATTCGAAGATGAGGTCTTCCGTTTTCGCTGATTCCGTAACAAGGCCTGTTCCAGCGGTAAATGGTGCTATTATGGACCTGTAGTGATCTTAATTTAGGAACTAATCCCTGGCTGATCAGTTCAAGCGAGTTTTCTGTAACATCGCCGCTTAGCAGCACCCTAAAACGGGCGATATCCTCTCGATATATCTCAAGGATGGATTGGTCTAGCCAGGCTCTTCCAAAGTTGACACGAGGGCTTCGTTCACGCATGTGATCATGCGTGGAGCGTGTATCGAGGGCTTGCTGGAACATAGCGATCCTGGATTCATGCCAAAGTCTTCTGCCAAATACAATTGGTGAATTTGCGCCAATAGCCATCACAGGTGCAGAGAGTGCCTGTGACAGGTTATACATGCTCACAAAATCGTTTGGGGCAACCTGAAGGTGAACCTGAAAACTGGTATTCACCGCCTCAAGAAGAGGTGAATCATGCTTGATCAAAAGTTCATCAATACCTACGAGGTTCAGTTCATAAGAGCTGCCAACTAATTGTTGGTTGATAGCCTCCATCAAAGCGAAGTATCGCTGCTTCGGAGTGAGATTATTCATGTCCAGATCGAACTTCCTAAGCGTAGGAAGAATTCCTGTCAGGACGATCGTGGCCCCAAGTTTATTGACAATTCCTTCAATCTTGGTGAGTTTACTGCTGGTTTCATCTTCCACTTCCCGTAAGGCACGACCACTAAATTCTCGAGGTTCGAGATTGATTTCAAGATTGAATTTGGCGAGTTCGGTTTCCACCCATGGCCATTCTGTCATTTGCTGGAGGGCTTCTATATTGATGCAGGCAGGTTTAAATGTCTTCTGATCGACAAGGACCATTTCCTGTTCGGCCCCAATGCGAACGATGTCTTTTTCGAACCAATCGTGTTCGAGCATATATTCCAGTGCGTTAACATCATCAAGGAGTGACTTGACGAATGATTGCATCTGGTCTTGCGATTTGACGATAGATACCTGCTGTTCTCCCATGGAATAAAACTAACTTAAAATGGTAAATCGTGGATCCCGAAAATTTGAAAACCTGAAAATGGGTTAAATGACAAACGTAGTTCATCAATCCCGATATTCCTTATCATTTATCGTTCCATCTTGTAAAATCATCTCTTTTGTTTTGGGAATAATAACTTATCAGGAACCTGAAGCGTTAAATTGACTCTACATGAAGAGTGAAATGTCTGGAATATTAAAATGGAGTTGTGTATTGGGGCTACTCATAGTTATGTCCTGTGGGAAGGATAACAAGACCGAGTTGTTCGAGCTTAACCACTTTGTAGATTTCAATATCCAACCCGGGCTAAATACGTTTGATACACACTTTTTTGTGATTGGTCCGCTGACCAGCATTTATAGTTCCAAATTGGCTGCCTTCGGAAGGACCCAGGATGAAGTGAGCACGATCGAAGCCAAAGATGCATTTCTCAAGAGTACGTTTGGAGATATCAATTTGGAATTTATTCACCAGATATCTGTCCACATTTTTGATCCCTACAATCCTTCAGATAAGATCGAATTCTTTTATCTCGATCCCACACCTTTTAGAGATGAGACGTCGTGGAGATTATTTCCCGGTATAGCAGATATCAGTAAGTGGGTGGAGCGTGACTTTTTTGGGATTGAGATCAGACTTAACTTTCGTGAGATAACGCCTAGTGCAATTCCAATGCGGCTGGAATTTGATATGAGGGTTTTTGGTAAATGAAAGAGGACCAAAAGAGGAATAAGGTCACAGGACCTATTGAAGCTAGCAGGGTCATAAAATAATTCCATCACCCGTTTACTCCATCACTCCATCACTCCATCACCGGATCACTCCATCACCGGATCACTCCATCACTCCATGATTGGAAGACCAAGAATTAACGAATTTCGAATTCAAGAGAAAAAAAAAGGACCAGGATTTAGAATTCGGTGTTATTCTTCTTCGTTACCATTCTCTTCTTTAGCTTCTGATTCACCATCCGTGTCAGTAAACAATGCGGGCTGATGCAAGCTTAGAAAGCTATACCACTTGATGACCTTTCGTATATCATTGATATGAACGCGATCTTCATCGTGATCTGCCACAATGGTTTTAAACCATGCTCTAAGATCTTCGGCCTTATCCTTGAGTTCAGGTATTGGATTCGATTCCTGAGTATTATGGACTTTTTTCAGGACTTCATCAATGGCCGTAACATCAGTGTAGGTGTAAATGCCGATTGATACCAAGGGTGTGAATTGATGTTTGCGGACGGAAACAAATTGGCGTTTGCCGGTTTCAAAACTTTCAATCAACAAACCATTTGGACGGGTTGCTAATAATTTTTGAAGGCCTGACATGCCACTGACGGAAATGATATTATCGAGTTTCATTAATAGGATAGTAGTTTGGACATCTGTTCATATAATCGTTGTGGGGGTAAGAATTGTTGCTCAAGGATGCCAGCAAAAGGAACCGGAGTATCTAATGACCCTACCCGAAATACTGGGGCGTCAAGATATTCAAAAAGATGTTCACCAATATAAGCTGCAATGTCGCCGCCTATACCACCTGTCAGGGTGTCTTCATGTAATACAAGAACTCTCTTTGTACGTTTCACGCTTTCTTCGACTGACTCCCAATCAATGGGCAATAACGTTCTCAAGTCCACAATGTCTATATCCCAACCCTCTTTCTCTGCTAATTGTTCTGCCCAGAGTACTCCCATACCATAGGTTATAATACTTGCTTCCTCTCCAGTTCTTACCTGACGGGCCTTTCCAATAGGAGTCGTATAATACCCCAGAGGTACATTTCCAGTTTTCCCCCTATATAAAGCCTTGTGTTCAAAATACATTACCGGGTTGGGGTCTTCGAAAGCGGACAATAGAAGTCCTTTTGCATCTTCGGGGGTTGACGGGTACACAATTTTCAAACCCGGAGTATGATAAAACCAGGCTTCATTGCTTTGACTATGAAAGGGTCCCGCACCCGTTCCTGCACCCGTTGGCATGCGTACAACCACATCTGCATTTTCCCCCCATCGGTAGTGAAGTTTTGCAAGGTTATTGACGATTTGATTAAATCCACAGGTAGCAAAGTCGGCAAATTGCATTTCAACCATCGCTTTAAATCCTTCAAGACTAAGTCCTAAAGCAGTGCCTACGATGCCGCTTTCACATAGGGGTGTGTTCCGGACACGCTCTTTTCCATACTTCGCCACAAAACCATCCGTGATTTTAAATACACCTCCATAGTCGCCTATATCCTGGCCCATCAGAATGAGTTTTGGATGTTTGATCATGGCTTCATTCAACCCATCGGAAATAGCGTCTACTAATCGCATTTCTTTGACTTCTCCCGACGGAGGAGTGGTCTTTGCTTCAAAAGGTTTGTAGATGTCACCCAGTTCATTTGCGAGATCCGCTTCTAATTCAGGCTCCTGGTTAGTGATTTCGAGATGTTCCAGAATCAATTTTTCATTCTCACTTCTTAAGGAAGCAATCATGTCATCGGTCAACAATGCTTCCTGCAAAAGATATAGTTCGTAATTGCGAAGTGGATCTTTTTTATCCCATGCTTCAATGAGTTCCGGGGGTACGTACTTGACTCCTGAGGCTTCTTCATGACCGCGCATTCGAAATGTCACAGCCTCAATCAGAATGGGGGCAGGTTTGCGTCGCATTTTCTTCGCATACCGATCGATTGTGGTATACACCTCAATAATATTGTTGCCGTCGATACGTTCTCCCTCCATTCCATATCCCTTGGCTTTATCTACTAATTCTTTACATCGAAATTGTTCCGATGAAGGCGTTGAGAGCCCATACCCATTGTTTTCAATAATAAAGATGACCGGAAGTGACCAAACAGCAGCGATATTTAGTGCCTCGTGAAAATCTCCCTCGCTGGTCCCGCCTTCTCCCGAAAATGCCATAGAGACCATTGGTTTTCCTTCCAGTTTATAAGCAAGAGCGGCACCACATGCAATCGCAAGTTGGGGTCCGAGATGCGAGATCATCCCTACGATTCCGTACTCCAGTGTGCCAAAATGAAAGGAACGGTCACGACCCTTGGTGAAACCATCAAGTTTTCCCTGCCATTGCGAAAAAAGGCGATGTAAGGGAATATTCCGATTGGTAAAAACACCGAGGTTACGGTGTAGAGGAAAGATGAGTTCCTTAGGTTGTAAGGCAAGTGTCGCTCCGACAGATATAGCCTCCTGTCCGATACCGGCAAACCATTTACTTACTTTTCCCTGACGCAGAAGTTTGAGCATTTTCTCTTCAATCATCCGGGGCAACAATAATCCTTTGTAAAGCTTTAGAAGGTCATCATTGGAAAGACCTCTTCTTTTAAAGCGGATGGCACTTCTGATTTTAACTTCTTTGAGCATTGAGGGCTAAAAATACGTTTGAAAAGGGAAAGAGGGCGGAAAAGGAAAAAGGCAGAAAAGGCAAAAACGGTGGAAAGGCGGAAAGGCGGAAACGGGCGAAGAGCAGAAGCGCGGAAATGGCAGAAAGGGAAAAACGAAAGTCAGAGGAGCTCGCGGAGAATCTTAAATGAATTCACTTCCCTCAGGGTTTCAACGTGTAGCTGATAATAGGTGACAATCTGATCAATTACTTTTCTTCGGATTTCAAGAGGAACGGTAGCCTTACCAGCTTTTCCTGCATCCATGATAGCAATGAGTGCTTGTAAGTCGGAAGGCATCATCACATAATCATGGAAGGGCCTGACATTCACCAGATTGCCCTCCATTAGGTCCAGATATTTATCATTGATGTGACTCTCGGGAATGTCAATACCGAACCCAAGAAATGGTGTCAGTAATACGAGATAGCGGATCAAAAAGTCTCTATCAAAAGAATCCGGCTGATCAAAGGCAACCAATTCTTCGTGAAGAAATTGAAAGAGGTCGGGTTGCGGATAGGATGTGGTGACACATCTGGAGGTAATTTCTGCCAAACAGGTGATGACCGATGATTTCCGCATATCAAACGGAATGCTTTGATAGGGATGATCGAGTCTTACCTCCTTTACATGATGGATTTTTCGATTGTCATGATAATAACCTACCATTTCTACCAGATTCATGAGTTGAAGATAGGAGGCCGGGGTAGTGGCTTTTGCTTTCCTGACACTGTGAACGATAAAGGTTTGATGCCCCTTTTGCTCGGTGTACATATCTACAATCAGGCTTGATTCGCCATACTTGACTGTGCGGAGGACGATAGCGCGGGTTTGGTAGAGCACAGGATAAAGATATAGTTTGGTCTTGTAGAAGAGTGGGCAGTAAAATTGAGGATCTCTGGAAATGAGGAGAGTAGCAGGGATGGCTTAACCGGAGTGGCCGGCTGTTAACTCGCTTATTAGCAAAAAAAAGCCGGCTTTTTAAGAAACCGGCTTTAAAGTGTATACATCGCGCAACTTAAGTTATAAGTCCGGATGGTATTCTTTCATATGTTGAACGAATTGCTCAAGCTCTTCGCGGTTTGCGCAGCCAATATTTTTTTCTTCAGTGGAATTCAGCTTTAAGTTAAGACACATATTTCCTCGTCGTGTGATAAACTTTGTCGGGCTTGATTACGGATGTTTCCATGAATTAATCAATCTATTAGATTTCTTAAGAATATCTTTGTCAATCAAAAAATAAATATTACTTCATTATGAAAAGAACAGCAACAGCGAACTGGAAAGGTACAGGCAAAGAAGGAAAAGGTATTGTGAGTTCACAATCCGGAGTGCTTAATAATAATCAGTATTCGTATACCACCCGATTTGAAGATGGCATAGGAACTAATCCTGAAGAATTGATTGCAGCAGCTCATGCAGGTTGTTTTTCAATGAAACTTAGTTTTGTTTTAAATGCAGCGGGATTTACACCAGAGAATATTGATACAAAATGTACAATTCTTCTAGAGGGTGGAGCTATTACAGGGAGCCATCTTGAAACTAAAGTTACTCTGCCGGGATTGGATGCTGATCAATTTGCAACTTATGCAAAAGAAGCCAAAGAAAACTGTCCAGTCAGTAAATTTTTGAATACCAACATCACAATGGATGCAAGCCTTGTTTAATAATTGATCATTTCATTTTGCAAAGCAGGGCTGTGTTGGTCTTGTATAAACAAATCTCGTATTGCACTCAAAGGAAGAGACAGGTTATCATGCAGGTCAGTGTAATATTGGACCTGTTGAAATTAAAAGACGCCTGCGTATTGGATATATTGGCTTGATATTGATGATTGTGTTCATCCTTTTTGCGGAATACTATCAGGTTCCTAAAGTGTGGAAGCTTTTTATTTTCCTCCCTGCCTTTTATTGTTTATCAGGATTTATTCAGGCCCGGAAAAAGTTTTGCTATGTATATGGATATCAGGGTCTGATGAGTTTTAAAGGAAGGAAGTCATTATCAAAAGTGAAAGAGAATTCTGATTTGCATCGCGACCGGAAAAATGCAATTGAGATCATTGCATATATTTTCATTGGCAGTACAGTGATCACGTTACTTTATTTTTTCCTTCCATTGATTGACGTACAACGCTAGTCTCCTCCAAATTTAATACCAGCAAAAAGTTGGAATAAATTGTTTTTGGCATCGATATCGGGAATGAATGAATACTGTTGCCCGGGTTCGGGTTCTTTATATAATCTACCAAGACTAACATTTATTCGGGCGCCTACTACCACCGATTTTAAAGGATGCACTTCTACACCTCCAGCTAATCCAAAATCTAACCGGTTATAAAGTTTTATGACCTGATCGGCACTATTACTACCGGTACTTGTGGAATCCAATTTTGCATTGATGAGGTAAGCAACCTGACCGCCTGCCTGAATCTGAAAGAGTGGGGTAATATTGATCGCCAGCAGTTGGGGAAAAAGAATGTAATCCAGGTTGACAGTGCCCGTATTTGAATTGTTTTCAAAATTATAACCCTGTCGTGAAAACAGCAATTCTGACCGTGAACTCAGGATACTTTTGGATGATCCGGCAAAAAAAATGCCCGCATGAAAACCAGTTCGGCTTGTAGCATTAATTGAATTTGCATTTGTGATGTTAGCAAAATTCAAACCAGCTTTTAAACCAAGTTGAGCGAACATAATAGAAGGGGTAATAACCAGAAGGCACAAAATAATTTTTTTCACAGGTGTCATTTTTTGAAGTGATTGGTAAAAGAATGAACGATGCTATTCGTACCATATTACGTAACTAAATATAAGTTTTTAATCTCAACTTTGCTACGGTGGGACGATGTGCGAATCTTTCTAACAGGAGTGGATTCAACTAAACAGTGATCTACCCCTGTTAGTTGACTGACAGAGTTGACTACGTTTCCCCGGAGATACTAATGGCCAACAATTTCCGGATAGTTGTGAAAATTACATAGACCGCCTGAAGCAAGCTTATTGGTATATTTAGCATCAATTGATCCTATTTCATTACTGGTAATGAGAAGTGTAAGATCAAGTTCTCCTGATACAATTTCATCATGAGATGAATAGTCAAAGAACATCATGACCAAGAAGAAGCAAAAACCACATACCACTTCCACAAACTCAGTAACTTCTGGTTCAACAGATCTTGTATCTCCAGTACACAAAGTAGAACCGGAATTTGATTTAATTCGATTTGATAAAAAGGCAATCATTTTTATTAGCGCCTGTATTCTACTCTTTTTTTTGTTTGTCGGTTTAAAATGGCATAATGCCTCCATCGCTAACTGGAACCAGTTTGTAAATGATGGCGGGGATCCGCAACGCGGTCTCATCTTGGGTGAGCCTCGTCCAATCCGATCAGATGAATGGCAGATTAATTCAAGCTTTATTTTAGCACAGCATGCGAAAAATTTTCCCGTTTCCAATGAAGCGCTCGGTTCTGGGAAGACACCTCTTGCTTTCGGAATGCCAACGCAACATATACTGAGTAAAACGAAGCCTGCATTATGGGGATATTATTTTTTGGATTTGGAACGTGCATTTGCCTGGCATTGGAATTTTAAAATATTTCCATTCTTAATTTCCATGTTTTTGCTTTTTATGCTTTTTACGAAGAATAATTTTCTGTTGAGCGTGCTGGGTAGTATATGGCTTTTACTGTCCTCCGCTATTCAATGGTGGTCAATAAATACGGAGCTTTTTGCATTTGGAAGCTTTGCCGTGATTGGCTTCATTTATATTCTTTTTGAAAAAAAACCACTCATCATTGTCGCGAGCGGTGTGTTATTTTTCTTTTCTGCATATTCATTTGTTATGTTGTTGTATCCGGCCTACCAGGTTCCGTTCGGTTATTTTTTGCTAGCATTAATTCTGGGGTTTACGATTAAAAACAGAGGTATTTTAATAACGACCATTAAAATGTCGATGCCGCTTAGAATATTAACGCTGGGTGCAAGTTTAGCCCTGATATTTTCTCTTATATATTTATTTTTTATTGAAGCCCGTGACACTATCGAAGTGGTTACAAATACGGTTTACCCCGGAAAAAGAAATGAACCTGGTGGTGATTTTTCCTTTCTTAAAATGTATACAGACAATTTCAGTCTTTTTATGAATCAGGATAAGTTTCCTCCTCAATGGCTCAATATTAGTGAACTCTCTTCATATCTGATGTTGTTCCCGGTGGCTTCTATCATCATCCTTACTGATTTTTTTAAAACAAAAAAGATCGATGCTCTCCTGATGGTTATGCTTATTTTTCAAGCGGTTATGTTTATATGGTTCTTCATTGGATTTCCTGAATTTCTTGCGAAGCTGACATTATTCAATTCAAGTCCCCCATTCAGGACGTTTTTTGTTTTTGGATTTGCGAATGTCGTTGCAACGGTTTTGTTTCTTGCTCACCACAAACCCACGATCATCAGCAAAAATATTGTGCTAAAGGTTTTGACATTTTTACTGGTTTTTTCATTAGGTTATGGTATTCATTATTTTTTAAACCAACAAACTGAATTCTATTTTTCCCATATTCAGATATTGATTGCTACAGTTATTTTTGCTGTTCTTAATTGGTTAGTATTATATTATCATCATCACCGCATTTATCCGGTTGTTTTTGCAGCCATTATATTATTATTTGTGATGCCAAATCTAACTGTCAATCCACTTAGCAAAGGGTTGTCACCTTATTTTGAGAATGAAATATTTAAAACTGTTTCCACTATACAACGTAATGAGCCTGATGCGGGGTGGGCTGTGTTTGGTCAATATACAACACCTAATTTTTTAAAAGCGACTGGCGTAAATTGTTTTAACGGCGTACAATTTGTTCCACCACTTGAAAAGCTACATGTGTTAGATCCTCATTTAAGAAGTGTAGATGTGTATAACCGATATGCACATATTGCCTTTGCTTCAGCTATAGATGGGCAGGACTCGATCAGATTTGTCCTGCAACAGAGCGATCTTTACACGATTGAAATGGATCCATGTTCTCCTAAATTGTATCAGCTAGGAATTAAATATGTCCTATTCACATATCCACCATATCCCATAGAGTTGCAATGTTTGACGATGGTGAAAGAATTTCAAGAACACTTTATTTATAAAAGAAAAGGATTATGATAATAGCTGTCGTAATACCCTGCTATAATGTTGCCATGCATATAGAGAAAGTAATTATCGAATTGCCTGCTGAGGTTTCCTGGATCATTGTAGTAAATGATTCTTCAACAGATGAAACCGGTAATATTTTATTAGCGTTACAGAAACAAAATAATCGTATCGTCTACCTGGATCATGCCTCAAACCGTGGAGTAGGTGGTGCTATGTTAACAGGTTTTCAAAGGGCTATTGATCTTAACGCAGATGTGACGATTAAAATGGATGGAGATGGTCAGATGGATGCATCTTATTTTCCCATGCTTTTAAAACCCATTATGGAGGACAAAGCAGATTTTACGAAAGGCAACCGTTTCAGAGACCTTACTGCCTTGAGAAAAATGCCTGTGATCCGAAGGATTGGTAACCTGGGTCTGAGCTTTCTCATCAAAGCTGCATCCGGATACTGGAATATATTTGATCCCACAAACGGTTTTTTTGCAATACGAAATGATACCCTGAAGGAAATTAATTTCAGTAAAATTCATCCGCGCTATTTTTTTGAATCCTCATTGCTGATCGAGTTATACCATGCAAATGCTGTGGTCAAGGATGTGCCGATGAAAGCAAAGTATGGTGATGAAGTATCTGGTCTCTCGGCTACCAGAACATTATTTGAATTTCCACCAAAACTTTTTATAGCCTTCTTAAGGAGGATCGTTTTAAAATATTTTTTATTTGAGTTTAATATTGTCTCTGTTTATTTGTTTTTTGGATTGCCGCTTTTCAGCTTCGGGGTGGTCTATGGGTTGGTCAACTATATTAAATATGCGAGTAGTCATATTCCGGCTCCTACCGGTACGGTTGTGATTCCTACGCTTCTGATCATGCTGGGTTTTCAGTTACTATTGGCAGCTGCGAATTACGATGTTAGCAATTATCCCAAAAGGTGATTTAATGATTGAGTGATCAGGTGATCTAGTGATCTGATGATGTAGTAATCAAATCATTAACGATTTCGGATTATATATTTTCCCTGCTAGGAAATACTTTCACGATTTTAATTCTTTTTACCGTAAACTTTATTCAGTGCTTCTGTACGGTTCTGAACATGAAGTTTTTCATAAATCTTATGAATGTGTTGCCGAACTGTAGCGATCAAAATTGAAAGTTGCTCCGCGATCTCCTTATACAAAAGTCCATCGGATAATAATTGAAAGACTTCGTTTTCACGTGTACTTAAAGAATCAATTTTAGGGCGGACCTTTTCATGTGGCTGAAAAATTGAAACAAGCTTTCTGGCAATATTTGAACTCATAGGTGAGCCTACCTCATGAAGTTCTTTTAAGGCAACAATCATCTGGACTAAGCTTCTTGATCTTTATTTTCAACCCGGTACAATTTATTGTCAACGATAAAATACAGATTCTCTCCTTTCACATAAATTTGGGTTACAGGATTTGTTGAAAGGTTCAATGGAAAGGATGTAATGGATTTATCCACTATCCGGTAGAAGGAATGGTTAGTTGTATTAAATATCCACGCAGTATCAGAATGTTGGTAAATAGAGGAAATATTATTTTTCAAGCCCGAAACCAATTCATTCAGTACCTGAACATTGGTACCTGGTAGCTTAGCAATTCCGCTTCCATCCGAACCTATCCATGCGATCCCTTCTCTATCTACAAATATATCTGAGATTTTACCAGAGTTTAAACCCTGTGCAGATGAAAATATTTTGGATTGCCCCGAAGCGGTTTGATGCAAAACATTATTATTTTGATAGAGCCAGGTTTCACCATTTGGATCAAAATAGATATAGGAATATTTCCAGTTTTCTTCATTTATCTCATGAGCCAACGGATGCAACTCAGTTTTTCCTTTTTGCAGCCAAACTAAATCAAGCACCTCTAACCCATCTGAAGTGCTTAACCATAATTCATCATTAGGAGCGATACCTAAACTTCCTATTGCTTTATCTTGAATAATTCCGGCTACACTATTTTTGTCCTTGTCATATATGATTAATTTTTCTTCACGTGATGTATTCCAAGGAATGATCTGGAAATAATTATTCCATTCGACAATGCTGTTTAAATTGGTTCCAATATCTTTTCCCTCCGGATTATGAAGAAGTAGCTTCGTAAAGCGTTTTGAGTCCAATCTAAATAATCCATCGTCTGCAATCACATATAGAGAACCATCACTACTTCGCAGAAACTTATTAATC
>JAYUXX010000473.1:0-2897 GCA_043752765.1 Saprospiraceae bacterium
ACAAGCAATCAGGCAAAAACCAGCACCGTTCTATCATAGCGATTTTATACAGCGGATTTCTACCGGAAATTTTGAAGACGATCTTCCGAAAATCAAACATTCAGATTGGATTATCGAAGTGATTGTGGAACGATTAGATGTCAAACGATCACTGTTTGAAAAAGTAGATCATCATAGACGCACAGGATCTATTGTTAGTTCCAATACTTCAGGTATTCCAATCCATATGATGACCGAAGGTCGATCAGAAGATTTTAAAAAACATTTTCTTGGAACTCACTTTTTTAATCCTCCTCGCTATCTGAGGCTTCTCGAAATTATCCCCACCTCTGCTACGGATCCTGCTCTCGTTTCCTTCATGATGAATTTCGGAGATCAGATACTTGGAAAACAAACTGTACAATGCAAAGACACCCCTGCATTTATTGCCAACCGCGTAGGGGTTTATAGCATGGCGCGAATCTTTCAATTAACTGAAGAATTAAAACTACCCATTACAATTGTAGATAAACTTACCGGACCTGCGATTGGCAGACCCGGAACAGGCACATTTCGCCTTGCCGATCTGGTGGGACATGATACCGGTGTTAAAGTGATGCAGGGCATTCAACAAAACTGTCCTGAGGATGAACAGGCAGGTGCATTTAATGTCCCCACCTATATGCAATTTTTGCTCGACAATAAATTCCTTGGAAATAAAACTGGACAAGGTTTTTATAAACGAGTCAATGGAAAAGATTCAAAAGGTAAAACTGAGTTTTTAGCATTGAATCTCGAAACACTGGAATATGGTACTGATCCTAAATTAGATCTTCCGTCACTTGGTTTGATGAAACAGATTGACGATGTCAGCAAAAGGACAAAAGCGATTTACAATTCTCCCGATGATGGCGGACGATTGATAAAACAACATCTGTTAGGTCTCTTTTCCTATGTCAGTCATCGGGTACCTGAAATTGCTGACAACTTATACAGTATTGATGATGCACTAAAAGCCGGATTCGCCTGGTCATATGGTCCATTCGAATACTGGGATATGATTGGTGTAAAGCAGGGAATGGAAGATGCAAAAGCCGAAGGTCTTCCTATCAGCGCATGGATAACACAAATGCTCGCGTCAGGTCATGAAACATTCTATACGTACAAGGATGGTAAAGCAATGGTCTATGATCCATATTCAGGTGATTACATTTCAATACCGGGAACTGATCAGAAAATCAATCTGCAGGCCTACCATGGAAAAAACCCTGTGTATAAGAATGACGAGATGATACTCCATGATATCGGTGATGGAGTGTTGTGTCTTGAATTTAAAAGTAAATCAAATGTAATAGGTGAAGGAATTCTTCGCGGAATAAATGAGTCTATTCAAATTGCTGAAGAAAATAATTGGAAAGGATTAGTAATTGGAAATCATTCAACTAATTTTTCGGTGGGCGCAAACCTATTGTTGATTGGTATGATGGCCTTTCAGGAAGAATGGGATGAATTGAATGATGCGGTTCATTTTTTCCAGCAAACTTCAATGCGATGCAGATACTCCGGCATACCCGTTGTAGCGGCCGCACAAGGTTATGTTTTTGGTGGGGGGTGTGAGATCTCCATGCATTGTGATGCAGTAGCCGCATCAGCAGAATCATATATAGGCCTTGTGGAAGCTGGTGTGGGATTGATCCCGGGAGGAGGTGGCACAAAAGAGTTTGCTGTTAGACTTTCAGATTCTTTTGATCCGGGTGCAGTGCAGATACCCCAACTTATTGATAGATGTAAGACCATTGGAACAGCATCTGTTGGAACTTCCGCATATGAAGCATTCGATCTTGGATATCTGATCAAGGGTCGGGATGAGGTGGTGATGAATACTGTCAACAATATCACTGAGGCAAAAAAGAAAGTTCTGGAACTAAGCAATCATTATGTTGCCCCCATTCCACGAAAAGATATTCTCGTATTAGGAAGAGGAGGACTTGCTGCTTTGTATGCCTTTGCAAATGAATTTAAACTCGGGGGATATGGATCTGCTCATGACATTATGATTGTTCAAAAAATTGCATGGGTACTTTGTGGGGGTGATCTGACGGGTTCTCAAAAAGTAACCGAACAATACTTGCTGGATCTCGAGAGAGAAGCCTTTCTCTCTTTGTGCGGCGAACAAAAAACACAACAGCGCATTCAATACATGCTTGAAAACAATAAACCTCTTAGAAATTAAGCAAAACAAAAACTAAACCTTTAAACTTTCTAAACTTCCTAAACCCTCATCATCTAAAAATCTAAAAATGGCCTTAATCGTTAAAGCATATCGTTCAGCTGTGGGGAAAGCAGGAAGGGGTGGGTTCAGTCATTATCGATCGGATGATTTAGCAGTAGATGTCATTCGCCATCTCCTGGCTCAAGTCCCTCAATTAGATCCGGCTCGTATTGATGATGTGATTGTGGGTTGTGCGAATCCCGAAGGAGAACAAGGTCTTCAGATCGGAAGATTAATTTCAATGAGGTTAATTGATCACGATGTTCCAGGCATGACTATCAATCGGTACTGTGCCTCTGGTTTGGAAGCAATATCAATAGCTGTAGCAAAAATAAAGGCAGGAATGGGCCACTGCTTTATTGCAGGAGGCACTGAATCTATGAGTATGATTCCGATGACTGGGTATAAGTTTGCGCCCAATTATAAAGTAGCTTCTACAACACCAGATTATTTGGTGAGCATGGGGGCAACGGCCGAAGCAGTTGCCGATAGGTATAGTATTAGTAGAGAAGATTCAGACGCATTTGCTTACCGATCACATTCGCGGGCAGCAGCAGCTATTGATAGTGGATTTTTTAAAGAAGAAATTGTTCCGGTTCATGTAGAGAGTGTACTCTTTAAGGATGGAAAAAAAGTTAGTTCGAAA
>JAYUXX010000474.1:0-7117 GCA_043752765.1 Saprospiraceae bacterium
GAGAAAACATCAACTTTAAAATCGTCCTGTTCGAATCCGGCCCTGAACTGATAATCATTATAAATCGCTGAGAGATTAAAAAACAGTTTATCATTGAACAAATGATTCCATCTAAGCGTCGCTGTACTGTTACCATAGGGAAGCCTGAATTGAAAATTGCGATCCCGCTGTTCAAAATTCAGTACATCACGTCCAAAATATCCGCTGAGGTATACTCTGTCCTTTTGAGAAAACTGATAATTAAATTTGGTATTGAAATCGTAGAAAAAATAGTTGGTTCCGGCAAAATCAGTTTTGTCAATAAAGGGTTGAGCCAGATCAAAACCATATGTGCGGCGTCCGCTAATGAGAAAGCTACTTTTATCTTTTACGATCGGACCTTCCAGAGTAAGACGTGATGAAATAAGTCCAATACCACCTTCTGCAGCAAAGTGCTGATTATTTCCTTCTTTCATCTGAATGTCCAGCACAGATGATAATCGGCCGCCATATACTGCAGGTATTCCACCTTTAATGAGTGTAGTGTTCTTTATGGCATCCGCATTAAACACACTGAAAAAACCCAAAAAGTGACCACTGTTATACACCACAGCTTCATCCAATAACACAAGATTCTGATCAGCGCCGCCACCCCGCACATAAAAGCCTGCACTACCCTCTCCTGCAGAAGATACACCCGGAAGCAACTGGATGGCCTTCAAAATATCCACTTCACCCAGAAGAGCCGGCATAATTTTAATTTGTTCTACAGGGAGATTTACTCTTCCCATAGAGGTACTCTCGACATTATCATCCTCTTCATCTTCTTTGGCTGTGACTACCACTTCATTTATGGTGATCCCTGGATTTAGATCAACATTTACACTTTTATTTTCAGTTAATATGATTTCCGATACCATTGGTTGAAAGCCCAGATAGGAAAAAACAACCCTATAATTTGCTTCCGGCAGCGTTATAGAATAAAAACCATAGGTATTCGTGACAGTTCCATTGGTGGGGTCATCTTGAATGAATACATTAGCGCCGATCAGGGTTTCACCTGAGGCGTTGTCTTTTACATATCCACTTATGGTATGATTCTCTTGTGCCCATATTGGCAAAGGAAGCAGAAAAACAAAGACAATTTGCAGGCTGTAAAACAGAAATCTTTTCATACTAATAATACCCAAACGTATTTGAACACATCTTGTTACAAAATTTCAATAATGTTCGAGGAACGACATGAACTTTACGATATACGATACAATGTCACAGAAGGATGTAGATTAAACTAATCATTTTCCGCTCTGTTCTCTATTCATATTTATTGAAGATTTTACATTCCAATTTAAAAATCATGAAAAATTTACTTGCACTTGTCGTTACGATGCTTCTGCTAACCAACCTGGCGAAAGCTCAAAATAATATCAATGATTACCTCGATTCATATATCGGAGAGAATGCCGAACCTTTCGTACAGCCACTCGCTGATGTTTTTACCTCCAATATAAATGCCGGAGTCTGGGATTGGGCTACGATAGAGAAGGATTTTTATTTTCGCCTCAAAGTTCAGGGAATGATTTCTTTTCCTTCTGAATCAATGCTGACATTTTCCGGAAGAACATCCGGGAATTTTACACCAAAGCAGACTATAACTGCGCCTACAATTTTGGGAAGTTCGAATTCAATTATTATCCAGGGTACGAATAATTCAGTTTACGTATTTCCTGGAGGATTTGATATGGAGCAAGTAATACTTGGTACGCCTCAGGCTACTGTTGGAGGGTTTTTAAACTCAGAAGTTACGGTAAGATTTTTAGCCTTTCCGTTAGAGAATGATTTGGATAAGATTAGGTTTTTTGGAATAGGCGCACGACATTCTCTATCAAATTATTTTGCCGATTCACCCATTGACTTCTCTGTAGGTTATATGTATCATCATACAGAAGGTGGAGATTATCTGGTTACAGATCAACATCTATTTTCAGCCCACACAGGAATTTCAGGTAAGATCTTTTCTGCACATGCAATGGTCGGATATCAAACTTCCAATTCAGATATTGATTACATATATGAGGAAGGAGAAATTCGCACAAACGTTGATCTCAATTTGAAAAATACAAACCCATTCATCATGGAAGCCGGGCTAAGTGCCAGACTCGGACCGATCATGGCAAATACCGCTATCAGTTATTCTAATCATGTAGCTGTTGCTGCAGGACTAGGATTATTCTTTTAAGCTTTTGAAAAAATACGATGTGGGTGTATTTTCCATCCCGATTTTTTCAATAGGGATAGCAAGCCAAATTTTCCACTTAAATGGCCGGCACCTACGGTAATAAAATTTTGTGTAGTCGAATCAAGGTGATTAATGACGGATACCATTTTCCGGTTTCTTTCATAG
This sequence comes from Saprospiraceae bacterium, assembly GCA_043752765.1. Lineage (GTDB taxonomy): Bacteria > Bacteroidota > Bacteroidia > Chitinophagales > Saprospiraceae > Opimibacter. The sequence goes on from JAYUXX010000474.1 coordinate 2,384, forward strand.
ATCACCTTTTTACGTAATTGCTGCATGGAAGTTTTTGAAAGTAGATAGAGCTTATGGATTCGGCCTTGCAAATAGAGGTCCACACTATGTGATGAACTCTTCCGAATGGTCGAGGGCTTTCTACTTATTTTTAATAACTGTTTATAGATCAGGCAAGGCTCTATAGAATGTAAAATTTGTAATTGTTCTTCGTACGATTCGAGTCCAATGGTTTTCTTTCCGTGATCTTTTGCATACTTCCAAAGATGTTCATCTAATGAAACCTGGTGCTCTGACTCCAAAACGCTGGTGGATAGAATGCTCATAATCATAAGCGGATGGAGGTGGCTAAAATGATCCAAATCCACCTGGTAGGATTTTTTGATCTGCCGTTGCATTTTCTGGTATGTTTTATCCTTGAAGTAGTGCTGGAGATCATATCGGGGAATTTGCGTTTCACTGCCACTCATGTCAAGATCCATTTCCCCAATAAAACAATCGGATTGAAGTATCAGCGGATATAAATTGTCACATAGCTTATAAGCCCTGTCATCACGTATATGCATTGTTCCAAAAAGCCATGATGGCTTTCCTTCCTTTGATGTTAGTGAGAAGAGAAGCGATTGATTTGACATATGGACGTGACACGATAGTATTGCACGGAATTATTTCCATTCAAACTATTCTATCTATTGGTGAAGAACCCTACAGGTCGTACGCAAGGGGAAGAACCTTCCTGTTTTTGACAGTTGATAAAGTCATCAATGTTTTTAACCGCTCTACTTCAGGGATTTGGGATAGCACGTTGAACAACAAATATTGATAAGCTTGCAAATCTTTACAGATTACCTTCAGCAGAAAGTCACCATCACCGGTGATGATATTGCACTCAGCAACCTCATCAATTTCATTTACCTTCTTGAGAAAATTTTCTGAAGCATTTTCTTTGTGCCATCCGATGTTGACAAGAATAAATGTCTTAACTGTCAGTCCGAGTAATAATGGATCTACTTCTGCGTGATAACTTTTAATTATTCCATTTTTCTCAAGTTTCTTAACCCGCTCCAATGTAGGCGCGGGAGATAACCCAATTTTTTTGGAAAGGCTCAGATTCGTGATGTTGCTATTTTCTTGTAGCAATCTCAATATCTGGTAATCGATGCGATCGAAATCATCTACCATGAATGATTTATTTAATGGCGTATCCGAAAATTTAAATTAATCCTTCCCAAAAACCACCTGTGAGTTATTATGGGAAAATTCCCAAACGAACATAATCTCCTGATATTTTATCCAATGCAACAATGAATGCAGCAGTACGTAAATCTTCAATATTCTTTCTTCGTTTGTAGACCTCACGGATCTGATCGTAAGCATTGACCATAGTATCTTCCAAGCCTGACCGAACAAGATCAATTTCGTCTGCACCATGCGTCAGCACATCTTTTTCTCTGTTACTTACTACCTGACCGGTCAATCTTTCCACAGTAGATACAAGATTCGTTAAGGAGTTTTGTTGATATCTTTTTTCCATACGGCCAAAACGCATATGGGAAAGATTTTTCAACCATTCGAAATAAGAAACAGTTACTCCTCCTGCATTAAGATACATATCGGGCAATATCACTATTCCCTTTTTCCTGAGGATATCAGCGGCTTCAGAAGTGACCGGGCCATTGGCAGCTTCAGCAATAATTTTTGCCTTTACTTTTTTCGCATTCTCGACAGTGATCTGATTCTCGAGTGCCGCGGGCACAAGTATGTCACATTGAATAGCCACCCATTCGTCACGTTCCTTTAGCGTAGTTGTGCCTGGAAATCCAAGAATACTGCCTTTATCCTTTCTAAACTTGAGCAGTTTTTCAATATTGATTCCTTTTTCACTGTATATCGTTCCTTCGATTTCAGAAACTGCAATAACTAATGCATCTCCTTCCTCCTGAGAAATAGTGCCGCTATAGGATCCAACGTTTCCTAATCCCTGGATTACCATTGTCTTTCCTGCAATTCCCGGAGTGAGACCCAATGCTTTACAGTCTTCAGGATATGACAAAAATTGTCGTATTCCATAATAAACGCCACGTCCTGTTGCCTCTGTTCTTCCGCGAATTCCACTTTGATTTTCAGGCTTACCTGTAACACAGGCTGCAGCATCAATCTCACCGTGATTAAAAGTTTGATACGTGTCCAGAATCCAGGCCATCTCTCTGCTACCAGTTCCATAATCAGGTGCCGGTACATCAAGTCCAGGTCCGATGAAATTTTTACGAATCAATTCAGTTGTATATCTCCTCGTTATTTTCTCGAGTTGGGCTTCTGTATATTTTCGGGGACTAATCTTCACACCTCCTTTGGCTCCTCCAAAAGGAACATCCACAAGAGCACATTTATAACTCATCAAAGCAGCCAGAGCCATTACTTCATCCCGGTTTACCATAGTACTGAATCGAATTCCTCCCTTTGTAGGTAATCGATGATGACTGTGCTGAACCCGAAAGGCTTCAATGACCTGGTACTGATTTCCAATTTTCACTGGAAAGGCCATTTCATAGACTGCATTACATACCTTGATCTGCTCCAACAAACCCACAGGAATATTGGTGTGGGCTGCAGCCATATCAAAGTTACGGTTCACGCTTTCAAAGAAACTCAGATGCTTTTGCACTGTCTTCGTACTACTCATTTTTATGTCTTTTTTCAAGTCTTGAAATTTTTCGATCGAGAATTATCATATAAACAAAGAGGGCTACAAGAATCACAATAGTCACCGCAGCTACAACGTATATTTTCCCTACACTGCGCATAAAATCAGGACCCTCATCTGATTGTGCCTGCGCCGTCTGAACTGTAAATAAGGTGAATAATATGAGAAGGCCTTTCAGATTCATTGCAGATTGAAATAGATCATAAATATGGAAAGATTTATCCAACTTCATATGATTGCTTTTAGCTTGTCTGTGCGAAATACAAGTTGACTGATCCATATGCCTAACATGATCCAGCCTATAACTGCAGGATAAAAGACCATACGCATTACATTGTCCAGATCTTCACCACCCATCGCAGGATTGCCCCCATTTCCAGGATGTAAACTATCGGCCATCCGAGGCACGATAAATAACAAGGGTATGAGCAATATGAATGCAAACATATTGTAACCGGCCGTGAGCCGGGCTTTCTGCATATCATCTTCAAGCGATGACCGAAGTACCATCAGAGCCGCATAGATTAAAAGAGCTATCGCTGACATGTTTTGTTTTATATCCCAACTCCAATATGCATTCCAGGTGAATTTAGCCCATATCATACCCGTAATCATGCCCAACATTCCGAAGACTAAACCAACTTTAATAAATGACACACTCTTCTGGTCATCATGGATGTTGCCTCCCCGATAGTATTTAAGGCTATACCATGCACTTATTCCGAACAGCACAATCATCGCAAACCACATGGGTACATGGAAATAGGTATTCCGGATTGTCTCGGATAGAATATTTCTGAAAGGATATTGAATGCCTGCCTGACTGTGAACACCATCAATTTGATCTCGCGACCAAAGCTCAAGTTCGGCAGGGTCAGAGTTGGGTGAAGGAGTTATAAAAATTGCATTTGGCAAAACACTACTTCCATCACCCGGATCATCAAGCACAAGGGTCAGTGGGTAGGCTTCCTGTCTTATAGGAAAAGCGGATGGAATGTAAAAGCCAGCTGAAAGGTGTCGGTCATTCTGAGCCTCGACTTTATAGGCTTCAATCAGGGTATCCCCCGTCAGGCGAAGCCAGGCTCGTAATTCCTTGGGGTGCTTTGAGAAGAACGTATTGTACCCTGTAACTTCTAGTGATAAGGTATCGCCTGCAACGGCTCTGTCGGGTTTGACCTGAATTATGCCCGGACCTAATGGAATGAACCAACCTGCGATAAAAACATAGAGCAGAATGATGATTGTTGCCCACTTCCAGGCAGCAAGTCGAAATCCTGACGTTGATGGGCCGTTTTGCATTATGAGCGCCAAAGATATGGAAAGAGCCATAGCGACATGCCTGCCATGAGAGATATTATGCTTCCTACCAGGGTAACCTCATTCCATGGATTCACATCTGGGGTGGCCCCCAATGAATATGAGGTTAGTTTTAAAATATTAATCAGCACAGGTATCATCAGAGGTAATGCGAGTATCGACGTAATGGTGGCATTTTGTTGAGTTTTTATAGCTATGGATGAAATAAACGTAAGCTGAATAGCCATACCTAAACTCGCCATAAAGCCAGTGGCCAGAAACCATCCATGTCGGAGCATATGATCCCCTGCCATAATAAACAGTACAAACCAGAGTGCAAGAAATATGAACATGAGCATGACAAGGTTATACAACACCTTGGCAGCGAATAATTCCAGCGGATGATAGAGCGTATAATAATAGAAGTAACGGCCTTCACTTTCGCGTCCGAAGGTTTTTAAAACAGCCATGAGAGAAGAAAAAAGAAATATAACCCAGAAAGTCAGTCCCCATTCACGAGCCGGAAGTTGTCGCCAAATCGAGAACACGATGAAGGAAGAAGCTAATACATACAATAAGATACCCGTCAATGCAGACCGTTCACGCATTTCAACTCGTGCTTCAGTGGCCACCAGATTCCAGATACGACTCATTCTCCCAAAGATAATCCGCGGAGTGTCTAAAAGCTTAGAAAGGAAAGAAATGGAGGAAGGGGCGAAGGGCAGAAAGAAATCTCGGGCTGCCGGTTTAGTATT
>JAYUXX010000475.1:0-7105 GCA_043752765.1 Saprospiraceae bacterium
TTTCATTTGTTCCGGCGCGCCAGGGGGCGGGTTCTCTCACTCCAAATCCCAGATCCGTCAGTCCATAAGGAACAAGTCCACCCCAGATTTTACCCGAACGATCATCGCCATTTGGTGCGTGCACATCGGGACTGCTGTATTCCACGGATACAGTGACTAGCCGACCGATGTATTGTTTGACATATGACTTTTGATTATCTCCGCTCGGGGGCAAACTTTAGCTTTGAGCTGACACGTCGATGGCCATGAATCCCATAGCCAGTAAGGCAAGTAAATATTTTCTCATATCAAATAAAGTTTAGTTGCGGATCCTGTATCTCCAGTGGTACACGGGGATATTTAAAGCTAACGATAGAAGCTTTGCTACGTAATTGAATTTCGATGAATCGTATCGGGGAGACGATAAAACGTGTAACCTTGAAAACTAATAAATGATGTGAGCCGTAAACCACAAATTCGAAATGAGCGGACTCTTAAAAACTAATAAGCAATTCAGATGCAGATAAACAGATTATCTACGACTTTACCGGAGACAAGAGCATCGCCAGATTGAATCTTATAGTCTGGTTATTAGGATATTATTATCCGGGTTGTCGGGACATTCCCTTAAAAGCAAAGTAACTTTGCAACACAATGAGGAATCGGGATATTAGGTGGGTCATTTTATTGGGTGCTATTACGGTGCTGAGCATTATTGCCATGCAATCCTATTGGCTTATTCAACGGCGTAGTCATGAGTCCCAATCATTCCATCAAACAACTTCACTTGCCTTATTAAGAGTGGCTGGAAAAATGGCAGAATTGAATAAATCAACTTTGCCAGAAGAGATCGTAAAACGTATCACACCCAACTATTACATTGTCAATTTCAACGATGTCATTGATGCTAATATTCTGGAATATTACCTGGTGCAAGAATTCAAGGCGTTAGCAAACTTCTCTGAAAACTATACGGATTTTATTTATGGCATTTATGATTGTTCCAGTGACAATATGGTTTATGGAAATCATTGCACATTGATCGAATCCAATAACCCCCCTGAAAACATAGCGCCACTTCCAAAATATGATGAATTTCAATATTATTTTGGCGTGCAGTTCCCCTCTCGGGAAGGAGATCTCCAGACAAATTCCGGACTGACATGGATCCTTGCCTTGATGGCTTTCATAACTGTTGTTTTCTTTTCATATGCGATATGGGTGATATTTAATCAGCGTCGGTATTCAGAGATGCAGCGTGATTTTATTAATAACATGACGCATGAATTCAAAACACCCCTGACATCAATTCAATTGTCGAGTGATTATCTTTCAAAGCAACCAATCGTCCAGCAAGATGAACGATTGCTGCGCTATACAGAACTGATCAGATCGCAGTACCAGCGACTTAATACGCAGGTTGAAAAACTACTCAATATTGCCAGGCTTGAATCAAGTGAATTTAAGTTGAAACTCGAGCCTATTGATATGCATGTCCTGATAGATGAGGTTGTTGATTCAAAGGAAGCTGAAGTGGGTATACGGGGTAGAATTTTTAATAAAATCTATAGTTCGACCAAGTCTTCAATCGTGGGGGACAGAACTCATCTCGGTAGCGTAGTCAGTAACCTTATTGACAATGCTGTAAAATATTCGCCTGTTGAAAAACCTATCGATGTAATCACTGCCGATCAACCCGGTCAACTCATAATCACTGTCCTGGATCATGGAATCGGCATCTCACCGGCGCACCAAAAACATTTGTTTAAGAAGTTCTATAGGGTGCCTTCCGGTAATGTACATGACATCAAAGGGTTCGGATTGGGTCTCCATTACGTCAAAAAAATCATCCAAATGCACAAAGGCGAGATACGTGTGGAAAGTGAATTAGGGAAAGGAAGCCGTTTTTCTATTAAATTGCCGGTAAAAATGTAATGAAGTCACGGATACTCTATGTAGAAGACGATGAATCTTTAAGTTTCATCACAAAGGATCAGCTGGAAATGGAATCGTATGATGTCACTCATGCTGTAAATGGCAAAGAGGCCTGGTCTGCATTCCGAAAAGCTGAATTTGATCTTTGTCTTCTTGATGTCATGCTGCCCCAGATGGATGGTTTTGAACTGGCCAAAAAGATCAGATCTGTGAGCAAACACATTCCAATTATATTCCTGACTGCCAAATCTATGCAGGAGGACAAGATGGAGGGTTTCCTTTTGGGAGGGGATGATTATGTGACGAAACCTTACAGTTTTGAAGAACTGAAGTTCAGGATCAATGTGTTTCTTCGAAGAAGGAAGATCATGGAAGAGGCTCCGAAGGAAGCTATTTCGGTTGGCAATTATCTTTTTGATTATCCTAATCTTGATCTTTCCGTTAATGGGAATACCCGCGGATTGACGCAAAGAGAAGCGGATATCCTTTATTACCTCGCTTCCCGTCCGAACCAGGTGATCAGGCGTTCTGATATTCTTGAAGATATCTGGGGCAAGGATGATTACTTCTATGGAAGAAGTCTGGATGTCTTTATCAGCAGACTGCGGAAGTATCTCAATGAGGATAGTAGTATTTCTATTGAGAACGTACACAGCGTAGGTTTCAAACTCAATATACCTGACAGGTAGATCTGAATCTCGATGCTATCTTCAAATCAATCTTCTTTGTCCATTCTCGTGATGACATATAATGAGGAGGCTAATATTGAAAGATGCCTTGCATCTGTTCAAGGAGTTGGAGATGAGATATTTGTGTTAGATAGTTATTCCACAGACCATACTGTTGACATTGCTCTTGGAATGGGTGCACGTGTCGAACAAATTTCTTTTGATACGTATGTCAATCAGCGATCGAGGTTAATTCAAATGGCGCAGTCGGATTGGGTATTGATATTAGATGCAGACGAGTATGTGAGTGATGAATTAAAACTTTCGATACGCAATGCGAGGAAAGACTTGGGCAAAGATGGATATACATTAAACCGAAGAAACAAGATTGGAAACAAATGGATAGGGTATGGAAGCTGGTATCCGGATCGGAAAATCAGGTTATTTAACAGACGAAAAGTATCAATATCCGGAAGGGATCCTCATGATGTCATGATCCCGCTGGAGGGTGCGCATATTGGTCATTTGTCAGGAGATATTATGCATTTATCAGACGATGATATTTCAAGTAGATATCACACCATAAATAAACACAGTGAGCGGGCTGCCCAATCACTATTTGAAGAAGGCAGGTCATGGAGTTTATGGAGGATGATGTTGAAACCCGGAATTCGATTTTTCATTTCTTATGTAATTCGATTCGGATTTTTGGATGGATATTATGGATGGTTTATTGCGAAGAGTGAAGGACAATATGTATGGTTGAGGGAGATAAAGTTGTATGAGAAATGGCAGAACAAAAAAAAGGTGAATGGGGCGAAAGCATAATAGATAAAGCGAGTGGACTTTTTGTATCAGTCCATTTTAACTTTCATGACAAAGAAGTTGCCATTGTTAACTCACCTTTCCAGGAAGTTAATTGATTTAAGCGTATTTGTTCAATTGTGTTCACTTTTGAGGCAGGTCCGTTGAGGATCACACGGATGTAATTATCTGTAAATCCTGAAAGCCTGGACTCACCACCATTTTCAAATAATACACTGCGGGATTGACCAATGTATTTTGAGTACTGCAATTCTTTTTTCTGAAGAGAAAGATTACGCAAGACATTACTTCTTTCTTTTCTCTCATGAATCGGAACGGAATTGGGCATTGCACTGGCAGGTGTATTTTCTCTTTCTGAATAGGTGAATACGTGTATATAATCTACTTCCAGAGCTTCGAGAAAATTAAATGTTTCCATAAAGTGGTGATCACTTTCGCCCGGGAAACCCGTGATCACATCTACTCCAATACAAGCATGTGGCATACGCTCACGGATCTGTTCTACCCGTTCAGCATATAACTCGCGTAGATAGCGGCGGCGCATTCTTGCCAATATTTCATTGCTGCCTGATTGCAGAGGCATATGGAAATGTGGCATGAAGCGTTTAGCCTCAGCTACAAAATCAATAATTTCTTTCGTACATAGATTCGGTTCTATTGAAGAGATACGGAATCGTTCAATCTCATTTAATTGATCGAGTTGTTTAATGAGATCAATAAATAATGCCTCACGTTGTGGATTGTTTCCTGCAACTACAATTGGTGCTTTTCCAAAATCACCAATATTTACGCCTGTGAGTACAACTTCTTTCACACCGGATAGTCCAATTGATCTTGCCTGAGAGATGACGTCTGAGACAATAGCGCTTCGACTTTGCCCTCTTGCCTGAGGGATCGTACAAAATGTACACTTGTAATCACACCCATCCTGCACTTTTAGAAAAGATCGGGTTCGATCTCCAATTGAAAAAGCAGGTTTGAATGTATCTGCCAAACGCACATCTCCAGCATGAACTGAAGCTTTTTGAAAAGATCCATCTATCGCATTTAAAAAATCAAGTACATGAAATTTTTCAGCAGCACCTAACACGAGATCAACTCCTTCGATTGACGCGATTTCGTTTGGCTTAAGCTGGGCATAACAACCCATCACAATTATTTTAGCCTGAGGATTTAATCGCTGGATTTGTCTGACGGATTTTCGGCATTCACGATCAGCATTATCGGTAACTGAGCATGTGTTGAGAACATAGATGTCGGCTTCACCATCGTAGGGCACTGTTGTAAAACCATCCTGTTCAAACAATCTTTTTATAGAGGACGTCTCTGCATAGTTGAGTTTGCAGCCTAGCGTATGGAAGGCAACTGTGCGAGGGGTCATATAAATTAGAAATTAGAAATTAGAAATTATAAATTAGAAACTAGAAACTAGAAATTAGAAACTAGAAATTGAAACTAGAAATTAGAAACCCATCGTACAACGATAGTCCCACCATTATGAAATGAATGTAGCGGGATATAAATTAGAAATTGAAATTAGAAATTAGAAACTCATCTTACAACGATGGTCCAGCCATTATGAAATGCATGTAGCCGGATAGAAATTAGAAAATAGAAAGTAAAAGCTAACAAGAGTAAAGATAAATATAGTCAAAGACTATGCTTCGACATGCCATCAGTGAGCTTTAGCTACAGAGAAATGAAACGGATCTAGAACTATACCTTAGGTTGACTCTCGGTAACTCCTGTGACGAGGAGGGAGACTTCGTCACGAAGTACTTCGATGAAACCTTGTTCGATCTGAATGGATCTTTTTTCTCCTTTTGAAAGCTGAAATCGAACTTCTCCTTTTTCCAGTGCAGCCACGATAGCTGCGTGGCCTTTGAGCACTTCAAAGCGGCCACCGATAGCCGGTACGTTGACTGATTTGACGGCTCCCTGAAAGAGTTCCTTATCCGGTGTGAGCACCACTAAGTTCATACTGATTTATACTTTCGCGCTTAATTTGAAACTTCTGCCAACATCTTTTTGCCTTCTTCGATAACCTCGTCAATAGTTCCTTTCAGGTTGAATGCGGCTTCAGGGTATTGATCAACTTCACCGTTCATGATCATTTTAAAACCGCGAATAGTTTCTTCGATAGGTACAAGAGCTCCTGGCTTACCAGTAAACTGTTCGGCAACAAAGAAAGGTTGAGACAAGAAACGTTGAACACGACGTGCGCGGTGAACGACTTGTCTGTCTTCTTCCGAGAGTTCTTCCAAACCGAGGATAGCGATGATGTCCTGTAGTTCATTGTAGCGCTGAAGGAGCAACTTTACAGCTTGTGCTGTATTGTAGTGGTCCTCACCTATGATGAGTGGGTCAAGAATTCGTGAAGTACTGTCGAGTGGATCCACAGCGGGGTAAATACCGAGGGAAGCAATTTTACGACTCAATACAGTGGTAGCGTCCAAGTGGGCAAACGTGGTTGCCGGTGCAGGGTCAGTCAAGTCATCTGCCGGCACATATACTGCCTGTACAGAAGTGATTGATCCTCTTTTTGTGGATGTAATCCGCTCCTGCATGATACCCATCTCAGTGGCCAGCGTTGGCTGATATCCTACCGCAGAAGGCATCCTTCCGAGAAGAGCTGAAACTTCAGATCCAGCCTGAGTAAAGCGGAAGATATTGTCAATAAAGAAAAGGATATCACGTCCTCCAGCTGGGTCGCTGAGGTCACCATCCCTATAATATTCTGCTACTGTAAGACCTGAAAGGGCAACTCGCGCACGAGCTCCAGGGGGTTCATTCATTTGTCCAAACACAAGTGTGGCCTGTGATTTAGCTAGATCCTCCATATCAACTTTGGAAAGATCCCATCCACCATGTTCCATACTTTCCCTGAACTCATCGCCATATTTGATTACGCCTGATTCAATCATTTCTCTCAACAAGTCATTTCCTTCACGAGTCCTTTCTCCCACGCCGGCAAAAACCGAAATACCTGCATACCCCTTTGCAATATTATTGATCAACTCCATGATCAGAACTGTCTTTCCTACACCGGCACCTCCAAAGAGACCAATTTTACCCCCTTTTGAGTAAGGCTCGATCAAATCGATCACTTTGATACCTGTATAAAGGATTTCCTTACTAGTAGAAAGCTCCTCATAAGAAGGTGGATTTCTATGAATAGGGTATGAGCGATCATCTTTTATAATCGGACCGATGCCATCAATAGCCTCACCCACAACATTGAAAAGGCGCCCTTTGATTTGTTCGCCAACAGGCATAGTAATGTTTTTGCCTGTATCCACAACTTCCATTCCCCTCATCAAACCATCTGTGCTATCCATTGCTACAGCCCGAATACTGTCTTCTCCAAGATGCTGTTGCACTTCTAACACAACCTTCTCCCCGGAGGGACGCGTAATTTCTAATGCATTAAGGATGTCAGGAATGTTGCTGTTTTCACCTGCAAAACTTACATCCACAACTGGGCCAATAATTTGCTTGATCGTACCGACGTTCATAATTGATTGATATTCTTATGGTTATGCTTGAAAGGAACTTCAAATTGTGGCGCAAAGATAGACATAAGAAGCCGTGAAAACCAAGCCGGACCCGAAGATTTTATAAATCTTATTCTTCTTCGGCATGAGCCGCCTCCGGTAGGGTTTCGATCCAGAAATTATTAATGCCTTCACCGGAAAGAA
>JAYUXX010000476.1:0-2876 GCA_043752765.1 Saprospiraceae bacterium
CTCTCTGCTTTTCTCTCCGTGAACTCCGTGCTCTCCGTGCGAGAAATTTCCCCCATGCTCCCTGCCCCATGCTCCCTGCTCCCTGCTAGTTTTAGTTGATGATTTCTTTACAATATAACCCAAAGATTAACTCTCAGGTTAAAGTGCCCCCGTATCTTTGCATCGAATAATGAACAAGTTTTGAGAATATTTTTCTGCTAAGGGCATTTGTGTATAATTACTTGTTATATACTTTAACCGTAAATGAGATTTAAAGGAGTGCCCTTAAAAGAAAGCAGGGATGTACTGGAAAGTGCATCCCTTTTTTTATTCATTTACAGAATTGGCTGACTTCGAATCATAAGCCCAAAACCTGATACACGGCACTCAATCTTTCCCGATCCTCCTGATTTTTTCCACAAGCACCTCAGCTATTTTCCTTTTAGATTCCTCGGTCCACCCCGCCACATGCGGACTCAGGACGACATTTTTCATCTGACACAATTCATCCACCAATCGCCTATATTCCTCATCTCCCAAAGCAGGAGGCTCTATAGGAAGAACATCCAGACAAGCCCCTTTTAAGTGGCCCGATTGAAGACCTGCAAGCAGGGATGGCAATTTAACCACACCTCCTCTGGCTGTATTGATAATCACACATCCTGGTTTGCAATTTGAAATAAATCTATCATCGACCATCTCCCGAGTCTCATCATTCAATGGGACATGAAGTGAAATAATGTCTGCCTGATCCAAAAGAGCATCTAATTCCACCGGAATGACTTTTTCATTTCCGTATCGTTCAAGGTATTTATCGTAAGCCAGCACCCGAACATCCCAGCCATACCATAACCGTCCGAAAGCACTTCCATTATTGCCATAACCGATGATTCCAATGGTTTTACCTGAAATCTCCCAACCCCGGTTCTTTTCCCTCAGCCACTGGCCATCTCTGATTTCCTGATCAGCAGAAATTAGATTATTGGCTAAGCATAATAACATGCCCAAAGCGTGCTCAGCAACCGCCTGAGCATTACCTTCCGGAGCACTTAACACCTGAATGCATTTTTCTCCAGCAGCCTGGATATCAATAATATCCAGCCCGCTTCCTAATCGTGCTATCCAGTGTAATCCTGGAGATTTCTCCATCGCTGCGCGGTCGATCGCACAACGTGTATTGATCACCACACCTTTGAATTTAGGGAGGTAGTCTTGCATCTCTGAGCGACTCATTTCGGGGGCATAGACCGGAGAATACCCCAGAGAAATCAATCCTTCCAGCAGATAAGGATCGACATAATCCGTTATTAAGACATCTTTTTGGGACATATTTCAAAGCAGAAGGCTCTCTTTTTTAGCAAATAGTATCTTTGTCCGATTTTTAAAAAAAACAAGTATTCCTTTTCTAAATAAAGCCCTCCGATAAATGCCCAAAGATAATAGTATCCGCTCTGTACTGATCATCGGAAGCGGTCCCATCATCATTGGGCAAGCTTGTGAATTTGATTATTCCGGCTCACAGGCCTCCCGATCACTTCGTGAAGAAGGCATAGAGGTATGTTTGATCAATAGCAACCCTGCCACCATCATGACAGATCCGGTGACTGCTGATCATATCTACCTCCTGCCTCTCACTGTCGATAGTATTATACAAGTTCTTGAAGAAAGGCAAATTGATGCCGTCCTCGCTACCATGGGGGGACAGACAGCTCTCAACCTGGCGATCGAAGCCGATAAAAGAGGCGTATGGAAAAAATATAATGTCCGACTCATCGGAGTTGATATCGCCGCCATCGAACTCACCGAAAACCGTGAACTGTTTCGTGATCATGTGATCAAAATCGGGATGAAGGTAGCGCCCAGTCATATTGCTAACTCCTTTCTGGAAGGTATGGAGGGAGCACAAAAGTTAGGTTTTCCCCTGGTTATTCGACCCAGCTATACCCTTGGAGGAACAGGAGGCGGTATCGTCATGAAGGAAGAACAATTTGAAGAGGCGCTGCGACGTGGTCTGAATGCTTCTCCCACCCATGAGGTCCTTGTTGAAAAAGCCGTTTTGGGTTGGAAAGAGTTTGAGCTTGAACTTCTCCGCGATCAAAATGATAATGTCGTTATCATTTGTACAGTAGAGAATATCGACCCGATGGGAATCCACACGGGTGACAGCATCACGGTCGCACCTGCCATGACCCTCAGTGATCAGACGTATCAACGAATGCGCAACGGAGCCATGTTGATGATGCGATCTCTTGGAAACTTTGCAGGAGGATGCAATGTCCAGTTTGCCCTCAATCCACAAACGGAAGAAATTATTGTCGTTGAGATCAACCCTCGAGTTAGCCGCTCTTCTGCTTTAGCTAGTAAAGCCACAGGTTATCCGATAGCTAAGATCGCTGCGAAACTCGCCATCGGGTACAACCTTAACGAACTTAAAAACCAAATCACTAAAACTACAAGCGCTTTTTTTGAACCCACGCTTGACTATGTAATTGTAAAAATGCCTAGATGGAATTTTGAAAAATTCCATGGCTCAGAAAATTCCCTGGGCCTGCAAATGAAATCTGTAGGCGAAGTGATGGCTATCGGCCGGACATTTATTGAAGCTCTCCAAAAAGCGTGTCAATCATTAGAAAACAATCGTACGGGACTAGGGGCTGACATGAAAGAGTGGATCAGCACTTCCGATATTATGGAACGCCTCGAAACGGTAGGGGATGACAGGATCTTTAGACTGAAAGATGCATTGCGTCTTGGTGTCTCGGACCGAAGTATTCATAAACTGACCCAAATTGATCCCTGGTTTATCAAGCAAATTAAAAACCTGGTGAAGACAGAAGAACGTCTTCAATTATTTAACGTTGCTGAAGACATTCCTGTAGATTTTTTCAGGGAGCTAA
>JAYUXX010000477.1:0-2873 GCA_043752765.1 Saprospiraceae bacterium
ATCGGACCTGAAATTTATGTAGCCCTGACGAAAAAGTTAGTGCCTGTTGTCAAGTCTTTAATGTTCGGTGAACCATGCTCAACAGTTCCCGTTTTTAAACGCCCGAAAGGAGCCTGATAATTTCCTACCTTCATCACGTGTACACGGCCCAAACAATTGCGTCCTTATTTCCCGCTGGTTCGCATCACATCATTGATCCCGGTTCATCTATCCAGAATATATGTATTGATAGTCGAAAAGCAGCCTGGCAACCTAATGCAATATTTATTGCCATGCAGGGCTCGAGGACAGATGGTCATCGATACATAACCGAGGCCTGGAATCTAGGTGTCCGCAATTTTTTAGTCAAGGAGACAGTTGATATCACTTCATTACCTGCTGCCAATTACATCATTGTCCAACATGTGCTGGATGCATTCCAAACAATTGCATCTTATCATCGACAACAATTCAAGGGCAAGGTGATCGCGATCATTGGTAGCAACGGGAAGACCTGGGTAAAAGAATGGCTTTACATGTTGATGTATCGTGATTATTCAGTGTATAGAAGTCCCGGTAGTTATAATAGCCAGGTTGGTGTCCCACTTTCCGTGTGGAATTTACCACTGGATGCTTCTTACGCCATCATAGAAGCAGGCATTTCAAATCCCGAAGAGATGGTCCGGCTTGAAAATATTATTCAGCCCGATATAGTCGTGTTCACACACCTGGGGGATGCACACGATGAAGGATTTCAAAATCATGAAAATGATAAATTGAAAGAAAAGCTTGTTATGTGTCATCGTGCCTCGTCAATTGTTTTTCCGGAGGACGAAGTTGTTGTTGCAAATGAAATCCGTAATTCGTTTCCGGATAAATACCATTTCACATGGAGTACAAAGCAAAATGCATTACTAAATGCCATACCCCAAAAATCCATAGAAGGAACTACTATAGATTTTACACTCGATGGTGTGATACATTCGTATGCAATACCTTTTGCTGGATCAGTTCCGGTTTCAAATAGTTTATGCTGTTTAACATCACTGATAGCGATAGGTATCACTTTCGAAGACCTCCTTCCTGCATTTAGCGAGCTGCAACCTATTGATATGCGTCTCAAAGCGGAGGATGCTATCCAGGGTTGTGTTTTGATAAATGATAGTTATTCACTGGATCTTGATTCGCTTCAGTTTGCACTTGAAAGTTTTGACATAGCAGGACACACTCAGCGCAAAACATTGATACTTTCCGATCATGCACATGGACGGCCTGATATCTATGCAGATCTCGCGAAAATGATCTCAGGGGCGGGAATTGATAAATTGATTTGTATTGGATCAGAAGTGAATTCCCTCAGACAATTGATGCCGGTACATATTGAATGTCTTTCTTACGATGACGTAGAGTCCCTGATCCGCAAAGGAGGCCTGACCAATCTTCACAACGAAGTCATCCTATTGAAAGGCGCACGTCGTTTTGGGTTTGAAAGAATCGCACGAAGCCTGAGATTGAGATCGCATAGTGCAGTACTTCATGTTGATTTTCAGGCACTCGATCACAACCTCAGATACTTTTATCGCATGCTGCGACCTGGTGTCAAAAAAATTGCTGTCGTTAAGGCAAATGCATATGGTGCAGGGAGCCTGGAAGTTGGTCGATTCCTATCCTATCAACATGTGGATATGCTTGCCGTGGCTGTGATCGATGAAGGAATTGAATTAAGAGAAGCCGGCATTTCGATACCCGTCATAGTTCTCAATCCTGATCCGGATGGTATGGATCTTATTCTCCAACATAATCTTGAACCTGAAATCTATAATAGCCATATTCTGATCAGGCTTCTAAGACAATGTCAATCCAGTCAAAGTGCTGCTATTATTCATGTAAAAATCGATTCAGGTACACATCGGTTAGGATTTGGGATCGAGGATATAGATGGATTGGTTTCTATGCTAAAAAATCAGCCGTGGATCAAGGTAGGGACTGTATTCAGTCATCTTTCCGGAAGTGATGATCCAAAATGGGACAGTTTTACGCATGAACAGGTGAAGACATTTGATGAAATATATTCCAGGCTGTCTCAGGGTATAGGGTATAATCCACCTCGTCATATTTTGAGTACAACAGGAATTTTACGGTTTGCCGAATATCAATACGAAGCTGTGAGACTCGGTATTGGGTTGTATGGTGTTGGATTGCCTCAGCATCCCCAATTGATGCCGGTGCATAGTCTGACAGCACGGATACTCCATATACTGGAAGTTCAGCCCGGCGAATCTGTTAGTTATGCAAGAAGTTTTATTACAGATATTCCGCGTACAATTGCTACAGTCAATCTTGGGTATGCAGATGGCCTTCCCCGGGTAGCTGGCGATGTAGGTTGCTCATTTCTTTTGCATGGCAAAATGGCCCCAATTACTGGGCGTGTATGTATGGATATGACTATGATCGATATCACCCAGATTCCTGAAGCAAAAATTGGTGATGAAGTCATCATCTTCGACAAAGACCACTCAATCGAACTTCTTGCCAAAGCCTGTGGAACCATCCCCTATGAAATCATGACGAACCTGAATCCACGGATCAGGAAAGTATATGAGCATGGATAACCCTTACGAATTTAGACGAAATTCTACAGCTAAGATATCTGTCGTTATTAGGAAAAGCTCAATTTTAGATTGTGTCTGTAATATTTCTAGATAAGGGAAAAGTGGTTATTTAAGAGTTCAAACCATCGCTCTGGATTAAAAGGGATTTCGACGAAACCTACAGCTAGAACATCTGTCGATATTTAGAAAAGTTCAAATCTTAAACTTTGCTTTTGAGCGATCTATGAATAATGAGAGAAGTTATTATTGAGTCCAATCCATTTCGCCCATCAGCCCTTTCTG
>JAYUXX010000478.1:0-7069 GCA_043752765.1 Saprospiraceae bacterium
GTTTAGAATTATGAATTCAAGACTGGAAAAAATAGATGGCAGAAACCGGATGCAAGACTATTTAAGCACTCCAACTCATTGAGAAGTGAACTGACATTCGCCGAATGTCGAAATTTAGTGCCATAGGCACGACTGATCTAGAATCGCTGGCATTTATCCCGGCGAGAAAGGATTTTGGATTAAGATCAGGGATTAAAGATTGTTGAAGTTTGAAGTAGAAAACGATGACGTATGTAGACGCTTTGATTACTGGATTGTCTCGCAAACGGTTACAACTAACCCGGCACGACAAGATGTAGAGACGGGATACATCACGTCTCTACATCTTGTCGTGGGTGCGATCACCCCATCACCCGATCACTCCATCACCCGATCACTCCATCGCTCCATCACTTAATCACTACTTCACCGATTAATAAAGAATTATAGGTGTTCACAGTAAAATGTCTTAATTATTTCAATCCTTATACCTTTGCGCCAGTCACAAAAAAGTCAAAACCTTTGCCAACGCTTTCAATCGTCATTCCTGCCTATAACGAAGAGCGAACTATTCATTTCATTCTTGATAAGGTAAAACAGGTCTCATTACCTCCGGGATGGGATAAGGAAGTTATCCTTGTTAATGATAGTTCGAAAGACAATACTGAAGGAGCTATCCTTCGGTATAAAGCTCAAAACCCTGATTTTCCGATTCAATACGTTGCCCATGAAGTCAATAAAGGGAAAGGCGCTGCTTTGCATACAGGAATTGCAAAAGCATCAGGTGAATACACGATCATCCAGGATGCCGACCTCGAATATGATCCTGAAGAATACAATGTGCTATTAATTCCGGTTCTAAAAGGTTTTGCAGATGTCGTATACGGAAGCCGTTTCATGGGAGGCAAGCCACATCGGATTTTGTTTTATTGGCATTCCATAGGAAATGCTTTTCTCACGCGTATCTCCAATATTTTTACAAACCTTAATCTGACTGACATGGAGACCTGCTATAAATTATTCAGGTCCGATATTATTAAGAGTCTTCAATTGAAAGAAAAAAGATTTGGATTTGAACCCGAAGTCACTGCAAAAATTTCAAGAATTGAAGGGGTGCGGATTTATGAAGTCGGTATCTCTTATTACGGGCGAACTTATGAAGAAGGAAAAAAGATTGGGTGGCGTGATGGTTTCAGAGCCATCTATTGCGTATTGAAATATAACATCTGGGCTAAATGAAGTTGCCAATTCGTAATCCGGAATGCTAGTACCGCACCTCTAGTTAAACTGCGACTTTCAATCTTCGCTCATTCCTGATCGGCTGTTCTCTTTTTAATGCAATGAAATGAAAACCTTCATTGGAAAAGTGTTCAAGAACGAGGGGTAGAGCGTACCTAAGATTTGTTTCAGCTTTAAGACTGTCATGGAAAACAACAATTGATCCTTGCTCTGCGTGTTGAATCACATTTTGAAAACAATCTTCGGGAGAAATGTCGTTATCAAAATCGGCGCTTAGAACATCCCACATGATAATCTGGTAATGCCGCTGAAGAAATTGTATTTGACTAGGTCTTAGCTTTCCATAAGGTGGTCTGAACAAACCCGATTGTACCACACGGGCACAATGCCTGA
This sequence comes from Saprospiraceae bacterium, assembly GCA_043752765.1. Lineage (GTDB taxonomy): Bacteria > Bacteroidota > Bacteroidia > Chitinophagales > Saprospiraceae > Opimibacter. Next base: position 1,612 of record JAYUXX010000478.1, read on the forward strand.
TATTGTTAAAGTACGAGATATTTTCCGTCGACCAACCGGAAAGATGATTGAGCGTATGGTTGCCAACAGCGTGCCCTCCATCGATAACCTTTTCGTAGATATCCGGATATTTCCTGACATTATCACCTACGCAGAAGAAGGTGGCTTTTGCTCCATAATGATCAAGGAGATCCAGAACCCAAGGCGTAACCTCGGGTATCGGTCCGTCATCAAAGGTCAGGTAGATTTCTTTGTGACTCGTGGGCATTTTCCAGGTTAAACCCGGGAAGAGTGCCTGAACGTACTGTGGTGTGTGGACGAGGTACATATGCCAATGCGTGAAATGGAGAGGTTCATGGTTTAGCTATCTTTGCCAGCTACAGTGTGTGTGGTGCATTATAAACGTATAACTAACGTTATCTGTGACTATTATGCTGCATTCGTCATTCAATAACGGGGGCGAAATTAACAAGGATTCATGACAAGACTAAGGTTTGCTCCAAGTCCAACAGGAGCGCTGCACATCGGAGGCATCCGGACTGCATTGTATAATTTTTTACTCGCCCGAAAAAATGGAGGCCAGTTTATACTCCGTATCGAAGACACTGATCAAAACAGGTTTGTTCCGGGGGCAGAAGATTACATCATCAGAGCCTTAACCTGGCTGGGATTGGTAACGGATGAAGGAGTTGTAAATGGAGGACCGTTTGCACCCTACCGCCAATCCGAAAGAACAGAAATTTATCGCCAACATGCTATGAGCCTGGTAAGGGAGGGCAAAGCCTATTTGGCATTCGATACGATGGATGATTTGGAGGCCATGCGCCAAAGGTTTGCTGATCAAGGTATTTCAACTGTTAAATATGACGCTTCAGTCAGAGGCGAAATGAATAATAGTCTGAACCTATCCCGGGATGAGGTAGAAAACATGCTAACCGCTCATATTCCATACACAGTCAGACTACTGGTTGATCCGGGTCAACCTATTTCAATCCAGGATAAAATCAGGGGGGAGGTAACTTTTGACAGTTCGGAATTGGATGACAAGATATTGCTCAAAGCAGATGGCTTTCCTACCTACCACCTCGCCAATGTTGTGGATGATCACCTGATGGAGATTACGGATGTGATACGTGGTGAAGAATGGTTGCCCAGTACAGCTCATCACGTTCTTTTGTATAGGGCTTTTGGATGGGAAGAAACCATGCCCACATTCTCACATCTTCCGCTTATTCTCAAGCCAAATGGACAGGGAAAGTTAAGTAAGCGGGATGGTCAGAAATTTGGATTTCCTGTGTTTCCACTAGGCTGGCCATCGGAGAATCCTGATGAGGTGATTGATGGTTTTGATACGTACGGTTTTGAACCGGCTGCGGTGGTAAATTTTCTCGCATTTCTCGGATGGAATCCCGGTACTGAACAAGAATTATTTTCTCTGGAAGAACTTATCGAAGCATTCGACCCTGAAAGAATTCACAAAGCAGGGGCACGATTCGATTTTGATAAAGCACTTTGGTTCAATCAGCAATATGTACAAAAGCTTGACTTTGCAGATGCTCAAAACAGGTTGATGGATTATGCGAAAGAAAGCAACATCAATTTAGAAGGTGTTGATCTGGAAGGTATATTTAATCTATTGAAACCCAGGCTACAGAAGCTGAAAGACCTGTTTGACCAGGGTTCTTTTTTCTTTAGTGACCAATTGAAATATGATGAAGTGGAGATAAACAAGAAATGGCAGCCTGAAGTAAAGGATGTCTTGCTTAAGATCACCGGTACGTACAGCGATGGATCTATTTTTAAAGATTCTAATGCGGCAGCAGTAGCAGTCAAAGAAATAATCGTTGCATCCGGTATTAAAATGGGGGTCATAATGCCCGTATTGAGAGCTGCGCTCATGGGCCAAATCCAGGGTCCGGATATTTTCGAAATCGCGAAAATCCTTGGGCCTGCTGAAACCATTGCGCGTTTTAACCGAATGGCAGAATGGCCTGAAACAAAAAGTGCCTGAAAAGCATTCCCATTTATTGTTTTTTGTGATCGGGTGATTTTGTGATCGGTGTTCAGGCAACTCTGCGATCTGCATTTTTTCTCCGTGTTCTTCGTGCGAAAAATATTAGTTCAACTCCCTTCTCACTTTAATAATCGTTAATCTTTTTTGGGAGTTCATCTTCTTTTTTCCTTCTTAATTTGCAAAGGCAAATTCCAAATTCCAAATTCTAAATTCCAAAATCCAAATTGATATGCCGAGAAAGAAAAAAAATATAGAACCACCACCTTCTGGCAGACCCCCGTTTCATGAAAGCCTAAGAGGATTTGACATTCGTGTAAATTCATTCGGAGAGATGGAATCTACTTTCGATATCGAGCGCCTCAATGATTTTCTGAATAAAGAGGTACACGATAAAAAACTGGATAATCCCGTGAATGATGAGGAGGATAAAAATGAGGAAGAATAAATAGTTAGAATCCGTAAGTTCCTTAATACCTAATTAGGTAGGCCTATTCTCAAATTCTTTCTTACAAAGAACATTCCTTTTTAAAGGCCATAATCTCATCCCGTCTAAAAAAAATCCCGGCCCGAATAACTCGGGACCGGGACTTTTTTGAATGTGAATTCAAATCTCTTATTAGAGTAAACCCAATTTTGATTTTACCATTCCGGTCACATTGGTGGTATCATCTGCATACAGTAGGACTCCTACTCCAGGGCTACCGTCAAAGATGTAAGTGTAACCATTGTCTTTTGCAACCGTTTGAATTGCATTTCTAACTTCTTCGAGGATAGGTGCCAAAAGTTCTTCTCTCTTGGTAGTAAGCTGAGTCTGCATTTCCTGTTCGAATTGAAGAATTTTATTTTCTTCTTCTTTCAAGAGGGCTACTTGTGTTTCCTGCTCTTTTGGGGCAATATCACCAGCCTGTGCTCTGCGTTCAAGATCCTGGTATTTAACCTGGAAGTCCTGCATCATTTTCTGGCCTTTTGCTTGAAGCTGTTTGCCCAATGCTTCCAGATTCGATTCGGCTTCTTTTACTTTAGGCATCATGGTAAGTAAACTCCCGGAGTCAACATACCCTATTTTTTGTGCATTCGCACTAGCAGTCATCGCAATTGCAATGAGTAGCATAATTGTGTATTTCAGTATTGATTTCATTTAATGGATATAATGGTTAAAATAAAAAGTTCGCAAAAATAAAAAATCAGTATTAATTGGCAAGGAGCTTGATAATATCATCGGTTTTATCATACTCTGAATTTGAAAAGATCAGCCCGCCGGTTCCACCTTTATCAAAAATAAAGTCGAATCCTCTTTCTTCAGCATATTCCTGAATAGCTGCATACACGCGTTCCTGAATGGGTTGGACGAGGTCTTGCCTTTTTCTGAAAAGTTGACCTTCTGCACCAAATTTTTCTCGTTGCATCTCCCTCACGACTTTTTCACGCTCCATAATTTCATCTTCCTTTTTCTTTCGGCCATCTTCAGAAAGAAGTACTTGTTCAGCCTGGTACTTATTATACATGGCTTTGATCTGGTCGTACTCGAGTGCAATATCCTGTCTCCAGTCGGCAGCAAGATTATCAAGTTCAGCCTGAGCAGCCTTGTAATCAACCATGTCTTCTAAAACGCGTGTGATATCAACGATGGCTATACGTTGTGCACTGAGTTGGGTGAAGGCACCAAAAACCAGGAAAAGGATTAAAAAGGTGATTTTATTCATTGTCTTGAGTTATTAGATTATAGATTCGTTGGAAGAGACGCCAAAAGTATTCATTTTATTGGCTACTGATTCGAGATTAAGACGCAAGTCGTTTCGGAAAAGTTTCATTCTAAAAACTATACAATTCACTTGCTTTTTATAATAAACGTATCAGAGTCTTACATTAACATATTTAATAATTCTAAATGCATGGCAATCTTTAACCATCCTTTAACGCATTTATAAATCAAATTAACACCGCCAGCATCGGGTCACTATTTTTGAGTCCATGGAAAACCATCATTACGAAGGGGAAGAGTTGAACATTGAGATGATTGTCTCTATGTTAGGTAAGACTTTATCGTTAGACGAACGAGTCTGGAAAAGAATTGAGAATTCCAGAAATGCACTTGAATCGATTCTGGCTAAACCTGATCAAAGCCATTATGGAATCAACACAGGTTTCGGAGCACTCTATTCGATAAAAATATCTCCCGAAGGAATCCGGGATCTTCAGATCAATTTACTGCGATCTCATGCTTGCGGAATCGGAACTGCAGCCCCGGTTAAAATCGTGAGACTGACGTTACTACTAAAAATCATTAGCCTGTCGCAAGGTTTCTCAGGTGTACGGACGGAGGTGTTACGGTTTTTGCTCGATCTATTTAATTTGAATATAAATCCGGTGGTTCCTACCCATGGCTCACTGGGAGCAAGTGGAGACCTTGCGCCTCTGGCTCACCTATGTCTCCCGATCATAGGAGAAGGTGACGTGGTGTATAAAAGGGAACAGATGCCGGCAAGCAAGGCGCTCCAGTTTGCAGATCTTGATCCTGTTTCATTAGAAGCGAAGGAAGGTCTGGCACTCATCAACGGCACACAGTATTCCCTGGCATGGTTGATTTTTGCTATTGAAAATGCAAAGAGAATGAGGGAGGCTGCTGACATGTGTGCTGCGATGTCCATGGATGGATTTGATTGCCATCCTTCACCTCTTGATGCCGCTATTCATCAAATAAGAAAACAGACTGGCCAAATAACCTCAGCCGCAGTTTTGAGAAGATGGCTTGAAGGGAGTGAGATATTGAGTCAAACAAAAGAACATCTCCAGGATCCATATTCTTTTCGTTGTGCACCCCAGGTGCATGGCGCGACAAGAGATGTCATTGAATATGTATTGACATTGGCCGACAATGAAATCAATGCAGTAACTGATAATCCACTTGTCTTTGAAGACGAGGGTAACAGTAGAATTCTATCAGGTGGAAATTTTCACGCTCAACCTTTGGCCTTTGCATCGGATTTTTTATCAATTGCGATCGCTGAGATTGGAAGTATTTCCGAAAGAAGAACTTACCTGCTGGTTGCGGGGCAGAGGGGATTACCTCCGGCATTGGCGACCAGGCCCGGAATTGAATCGGGTATGATGATCTGTCAATACACTTGTGCCTCTATTATAAACCGGAATAAAATCCTCTCCCATCCTGCATCCACGGATTCAAATGTCACCAGTGCAGGGCAGGAAGACCATGTAAGTATGGCTGCAGGAGCAGGCATTAAACTTTATGAGATCGTAAATAACGTTTGGAAGATATTGGCTATCGAATGGATGGCTGCCTGCCAGGCGCTGGAAAGCCGAAGACCACTGAAAACTTCCTCCTTACTAGAAGAAAAACATGCAGCATATCGCCTACATGTTCCCCCTTTGTCAGGCGACAGATCACTTTCATCTGAAATAGATACGACGGAGAACTTTCTGCGACAGATTTCTTTTTAAGTTGCC
>JAYUXX010000479.1:0-7045 GCA_043752765.1 Saprospiraceae bacterium
GTAAAGAACAATAGGCTCTTTTTACGCAACGCAAAAGTACCGCCATTACCTCCGGCAATCGAATTTTGTCACTCAAGTTATTGTTAATTCGAACCTGCCATAAAGGCACTGTTTTTACTCGTACTTTACAATGCTGAAGTCTTTTCCTGCGAAGTCGTTTTGCGAAACCTTATGTTCATTTACACAGGATTAACATTGAATTTTTAACGTATTAAATTGTTGATCTTAAAATCCTGTCTCCTTTTTATAAAACCCCTGACCTGATGGATTTTTTTAATATTTGTCGATGTTTAGCTCAGAAACCCTACCATATCTCCCCCCTTCACCAACTACAGATGTTATGGAAAATAAAATCAAAGTTCTGATCGTCGATGACGAACCGGATATTCTCGAATTTCTTCATTACAATCTGTCTCGTAATGGCTTTGATGTGATCCAGGCATCGAATGGATATGATGCCATAAAATTGGCCGAAAAAGAAATTCCGGATCTGATCTTATTAGATATTATGATGCCTGAAATGGATGGTGTGGAAACCTGTTATGAATTGCGCAAGAATGATAAATTGAAAGAATCACTTATTGCTTTTCTGACGGCAAGGAGTGAGGAATACAGCGAAATTGCAGGTCTTGAAGCAGGGGCAGATGACTATATACAGAAACCAATCCGACCACGTCTGCTACTTACGCGTATAAAAGCCTTAATGCGCAGAAAAGAATCTGCCCGGCCTCAGGGTGCCCAGAGTACCGCATTAATTTTCGGCGCTTTAAAAATTGATCCCCGCAGTTTTCAAATCACAATAGATGATGAAATCCTGACCTTAGCCAAAAAGGAATTTGAAGTCTTAATGTTACTTGCTTCTCAGCCGGGTAAAGTGTTTACTCGTGAGGAGATGTTCCAAAAAGTATGGGGCTATTCTGTACCTATTGCAAGCCGAACAATTGATGTGCACATTTCCAAACTAAGAGAAAAAGTAGGAGAGAAATATATCAAAACCTTGAAAGGGGTCGGTTATAAACTGGAAGTAGAAGATTAAATGCTCTAGTTTAAGTCAAGCAAAGGTTCTAAGCACTTGCCGAAGTTTTTTTTTCACTTCTTCCATGGGGTGGACGAAGAAAGTGTCTTTTACATTCGTGTAGCGAAACTTTTTTTATAGGTGGTTTTCATCACACTTAGTTCATGCTGTGTTCCTTATATATTATCTCCCGACGACAGGTGAACTCTTAAATCATCCAGAAAACCTTTCTGTTTCCATAAACAAGATCTAAATCCTAATTTGATTGCATGATCCTCGTTTTTAGGATCATCCGAATTGCATTTATCTAATCATCTAAAGCTAGATTCATCAAAATGGGGGTCGATACGAAAAACCTAAGGAATGTTGTATTGCTGGGCCATAGCGGCTCCGGTAAAACACTATTTGCGGAAGCAATGCTGTTCGAGTCCGGAGCCATCACGAGAAGAGGTACGATCGAAGGACAAAATACGATCTCTGATTATACGAAAATCGAGCAGGAAAGAGGGAACTCATTATTCAGTTCACTAATGCATGCTCAGTGGCGGGACAACAAAATTAATATCATCGATACTCCGGGGTATGATGATTTTGTAGGCGAAGTAGTTTCATCATTGAAAGTAGCTGACACAGCGATTATGCTTGTCAATTCTACCAGTGGTGTTGAAGTGGGCACAGAATTATTATGGGAGTATATTGAAAAATTTCAAACCCCGGCTCTATTTGTCATCAACCAGCTTGATCATGACAAAGCCAATTTTGATAATGCGTTAGATCAGATCAAATCAAGATTTGGTTCGAAAGTCATATTAGTGCAATATCCGGTGAATGCCGGGAATGGATTTAACACAATCATCGATGCGCTCCGCATGGTCATGTATGTTTTTCCTAAAGACGGAGGCAAACCACAGAAAAAAACAATTCCTGAAAGTGAAGTAGTCCGTGCACAGGAAATGCATCAGGCACTTGTAGAGGCTGCAGCTGAAAACGACGAAAGCCTCATGGAAAAGTTTTTTGATGCGGGAAGTCTCAATGAACATGAATTAGCGCAGGGATTAAATATTGCGCTTGCGAATCAACAAATTTTCCCGGTTTTCTGTGCTTCAGGCAAAATGAATATGGGCAGCGGTCGGATCATGGGTTTTATCAATGATATCGCACCATCTCCTGCAGATCGCCCTAAACCTAAAGGAACCAAAGGCGATGACATAGCTCCCGATCCAACGGCCCCCGTCAGAGTATTTATCTATAAAACAATCTCTGAACCACAGGTAGGAAACGTCTCTTATTTTAAAGTTTATTCTGGGACACTTCGCGCAGGTGATGACCTTGTCAATATGAACAATAGCAATCATGAACGTATCAATACCATTTACGTATCCAATGGCAAAAATCGCGAAGCTGTCAATGAATTAAAAGCAGGGGATCTGGGTGTAACTGTCAAATTGAAAGAAAGTCATACAAACAATACACTTTCGACTAAGGGCGTAAATTCAGCTATCGAACCAATTGAATTTCCAGAGCCACGTATACGCGTAGCGGTGACACCACCCAATAAAGGCGATATTGAGAAATTAGCTAAAGCACTACACATTACGCATGAGGAGGATCCCACATTGTTAATTGAACAATCTTCAGAGCTTAAACAAATGTTGTTGCACGGGCAGGGACAACTTCATCTTGATCTCATTAAATACAGAATTGAAAAAGTATATGGAATCTCAATGAATTTTGATCAACCACGAATTCCTTATCGTGAAACGATCACAAAAGTTGCAAATGAATCTTACCGGCACAAAAAGCAAACAGGTGGCTCAGGACAATTTGCTGAAGTTCATATACGCTTAGAGCCATACCACGAAGGCATGAGTGATCCCGAAGGACTCACAACACGGACCCGCGAGATGGAAAAATTACCATGGGGAGGCACACTTGCTTTTTATTGGTGTATTGTCGGAGGTTCCATTGATACCAAATTTAGTAGTGCTATTAAGAAGGGTGTGATGAATAAGATGATTGAGGGACCTCTGACGGGTTCGCATTGCAGAGATATCAGGGTGAGCGTTTATGATGGTAAAATGCATGCAGTAGATTCGAATGATATGGCATTCCAACTGGCAGGAACAATAGCTTTCAAAAATGCATTCCAGCACGCTGGTCCACAATTATTAGAACCTATTTATGATCTTTCCATTCTTTGCGGGGATGAAGTGATGGGAGATTTAATGGGAGACTTGCAGACAAGACGTGCTATCATTATGGGTATGGAGCGTGAGGGTCACTATCAAAAAATCCTGGCACGGGTGCCCTTGGTGGAATTATATGATTACTCCTCGACACTACGATCATTAACGCAAGGGAAAGCTAAATTCTCAATGAAACTTGCGGACTATCAACAAGTGCCTGCAGATATTCAACAAAAGCTTGTCTCCGAGTATCAGTTGCATGCACATGACGAACATTAACCTTTAAAAAATTGCGGAGGATAGCACGTTCGATTCAAGCAGATTCTGTGATTTTAAAAAATTTCATTTCTTCTTTCAGGTCAGATAAGGGTTTTGTGTCTCGAATGCTATTGAGATTGAATTGAAAAGAACGCCGCATTAATGCAGGTTATAATTACATGAGAATAGGATTTGATGCTAAGCGTTTATTTACCAATTTCACCGGGCTTGGTAATTATTCACGAAATATAGTCCGGCATTTTCATCAGGTGTATCCTGAGGATGAATTGTCTTTGTTCACTCCGTCTATTCGGGAAAACTCCCGGACAAATCCCTTTAGTGAGGATAGCTCATACAAGATTATAGTTCCTTCCGGTTTCAAACCTTTGTGGAGATCTCTTGACATCGTAAAAGATATTTCAATATCGGGTATTCAGGTATATCATGGTTTGAGTCATGAATTACCTCTGGGTCTTTCTAAGCTGGACATTGGAAAAGTGGTCACCATTCATGATCTTATCTTCAAATATTATCCACAGGATTATACTTGGATAGACCGTCAGATATATGATGGAAAATGGAAGCATGCATGTCACATGTCAGATGTTATTATTGCCATCAGTGAGCAAACAAAAACAGACTTGATTCGGTATTACAATATTCAACCTGATAAGATTAAAGTAATTTATCAGGCCGCCGATCCGATTTTTTCCAATCCTGTTGTTGACGATGACATACTCACTGTTCGTAAAAAATATCATTTACCACACAGCTATAACCTCTATGTGGGCTCAGTAATTTCCAGAAAGAATCTTCTTTCAATTATAAAAGCGATCATCATAATGAAGGAATCTGAAAGGACTCCACTTGTGATCATTGGTCAGGGAAAAGAATATAAAAAAAAGGTAATCGAAGAAGCTATTCGGGGTGGAGTAGAACCATTATTGATTTGGCTTGGAAGTCCTCCTTTCGAAGATTTTCCGGCCATTTACAAAGGAGCTCAAATGATGATCTATCCTTCCTTTCATGAGGGTTTTGGTTTGCCTGTCGTAGAGGCTATGCAAGTTGGAATTCCGGTGATCACCTCATTTCAGTCATCCTTGAAAGAAGCTGGAGGAGATGCAGCCAGATTAATTGATCCTGCCCTTCCGGAAGAATTATCTGAAGCTATGATCATGATTGCGACAGATGTGGAGTTATCAAAAAACATGGTTGCAAGCGGATTTAAAAACATATTAAAATTTGAGGCTGCAGGAAATATAAGCCAATTAAAAAAAGCATATAATTCGCTCATCTGACAATGCTAAGCCAACTCTCATTAAAGAAAAGGCTATTGACATATTCATAACTTTTTTGGCTGAAATAAATGAATTGCAAGGCCGTTACGATTAGGTTAAAGTCAATCCCTTCAGTCTAAGAATTCTTACTTTTATCATCAAATAAGATCTATATGAAATCCTTTGCACTCCTGTCATTCCTTTTTTTCATAATTGCGACATCATATGCGCAAAGCCAAGATGTGCAGGTATATGAAAAAAAAGAAGGCGAAAAGGTTATTGTGATCGCGCGTAACACAGGTGTTAAAGATTATACGGTAAAAATTACGATTACATCTGAGGGCATGGATGTACATCCTTCCTCAATTGTTGAAGATTTAATCTCCGGAGGACATTTGAAGGAGATGGCAACCATAACTCCACGTCCGGGAACAACATGGTCTTACGGTTATGAAGTTTCTATCACACAAAGTATGAGCAAGAGTACAACTAAACCCACACCACCCTCCTCTACTTCATCTTCGTTACCGAAACAACCAACATCTGGAGCGACTATGGAAGAAAATAAGAAAATTGCAACCGCAGATCCTTCTCTTTCAGATGCCCGGATTATCCTCTATGCAAAGCCATCGTGTGGTAGATGTGATTATGCTAAAAAACAATTGAAAGTTTTAGGCATTCAATACGTTGAAGTGGATACACATTCTAATTCACCAGAAGTCCCCAACATGTGGGCCAAAATGAGAAACCAGGGATTCGCGGGAGGCAGTGTGACTATGCCCGTAGTAAGAGTCGATGGTAAATATCATTACGACATCAAGGACCTTGAAGGATTTCTTGGAAAATTAAAAGGGTAGTTTCCTGACTTTACAATTGCTTACCAAGTAGAATCCCGTTCTCATCCAGGATTGCTCTCTGACTCTACCTAAGTTTTATCGCTTGATTTAAAAGTGATGTCAATCACCCTTAGTCTGGTCTTCTTTCCGAGCGTATATTTAATTGGCCCCAATAATGTTCTGATCACAGTACCTACTACAATATTTAACAAGCCAAATTCCATACCCCCTTGTGTATATTCTGGATTTCCACGAATCGTATAATATGCATCTCCGAGTATCATAGAAACTCCTCCCCCCTGTAACGCACCTCCAATGACTGAAGCCAGCACTCGTTTCCGCTTCAGGCGAATTTTCGCTAGATCAGAGAGTGGAAACCACGTGTCGCCCAAAAGAACCAACTGGGCATCGGCATTCAGATCAAAAATCTGGCGAGTGTACCAACCTTTATCATCGTCCTTCAGCTGGAATGTAATCTCATCAAAGATGGCTAATCGTTCAGTGCGGATACTTCCCGTTCGCTCAATGATCAGGAATTTCTGACATGACACATCCGAAAGGAATGCAGGTGTAAAAACTAAAACAAAAAACAGAATTCTCATTTTATTCCTGCCGGATTTGGATGTTCATCCGTTCTAACGCTGCAGATAAACTCTTTTGTATAGTTGTGAAATCCAGGATTTCTTTCCCGGTGTATACAAAGCCCATGTGAAACGATTTTCCTTCGGGTAGTGACAGGTATAAATCAGGTTTGAGAAGTCTGTAACTCTCTCGCATTAGTCTCTTGACCCGATTTCGGTCAATGGCACTGGAGAATTTCTTTTTGGAAACCGAAAACATGACCTGAACCTTAACCTCACCCTCATTTACAATTGGGTGCCAAACAAGTCTTAAGGGATATTTCACAAGGCTTTTGCCTTGGGTAAAAAGCACTTCAATTTCTTTCAGGGAACATAATCGTTCCTGTTTAGACAAGGTGAATCGGGCCATGCGATGGCAAATGGAGTTAAAATATCGTGAACCACGTATTTAAGGAACAGAGAATCGAGAAGAGGAATTCTTAAATATATAGTGTCTTCACTTAGAAGAAATTACTTCACTCTCATGGTGTCGGATACAGTCAGTCTGTGGCGACCTCGTGCGCGACGAGCAGAAACTACTTTGCGTCCACCGTTTGTACTCATTCGGCTACGAAACCCATGTTTGTTAACTCTTTTCCTGCGGCTTGGCTGAAATGTCCTTTTCATTGCTGATATACCTCTTTATAATTCAGATCGCTCGGTTAAAAGCGGGCACAAATGTATTCATTTTTTCTAAAACAACAGAACTAACACCAAAATCCAGCAAATGGACCCAAGAAAGCCTTCGTTACTTCAAAAAAAGGCTGCAAATGGGGCTCTTATCCATTCATAGAGATTAGGAATTCCTCATTGGTCTTTGTATTGTACATATGCTTGCGAAGGAAATCCATGG
>JAYUXX010000480.1:0-7042 GCA_043752765.1 Saprospiraceae bacterium
ATCTGGTTTAAAGTGCCTAACAGCCTGGGTATGATTTATTTTTTAAAAGGTAATAGTCGCAGTATAAAAGGGTGGGGAAAATTCGCGAAAGATTATGTGCGAAAAGGATATGATTTTTTCATGATGGATTATAGAGGATTTGGGAAAAGCAGGGGGAAAAGATCTGAGGAAATTATAAACGGCGATGCCGAATAAATTTATAATTGGCTTGCGGAACAATATGATCAGAATAAAATTGTGGTATTGGCTCGCTCGCTGGGATGTGGATTTGCAGCCCGGGTTGCAGCTTGGAATAGTCCCAAAATGTTGATCCTCGATTCACCCTATTACAGTTTTCAATTCCTGACCGCGCGAGATTACTTACCATAAAAGGAGGAAGACATAACAACCTTCCATCTTTTGAAATGTATCACAAGGCGTTGTATAAAATTCTCAATAGTTAGTTGCCGATCAATGAAGAAAGAATCGGGTAACTATTACCATCAAGTATCAAACCGAAAGCAAATTTTGAAACTTATCATGAAACGATATAAATACAAATAATGAATTTCAAATTATAGGATAGAAATAGGATAATCAACCAAGAATTAGGGACCAAATTCAAAACAATATAGACCAAGTGAAATTTTATTAAGAAACTTGAAGACTATTCTTAATACTCTTACATACAACACTTTTAACTATCTCCTAACAGTCAACTTAAACTTCATTTAAACATTTGCACGATATATTATCCACGCTTAGCTTTGAACCAAATAAAAAATCAATCTATGAAAAGTACGATCCTTACAATTACACTATTTATTATTTGCGCAGTCCAGGCCATTGCTCAGGAATATGCTGTCGTGACTACAGTTGAATCTATTGTTCCTGCAGGATTAGGGAGGTCGAGAATGATCTCTAATAAGGAAGATCTGAATACAGCAAATTATACTACCGAACGAACTGACGGTAAGACCAGCCAAATGAATACCGTCAAAAGAAGCGAATTGAAGATTGACAATTTCGAAGAAACCAAACTCCTTAATTTTTACAGTTTTGGTGGTATCAATTTTCAAAATGTGGCTTCAAACGACGCTATGATCTCTGCGAAATTGAATGAGATGGCGGCTGCGGGTTGGACATTAGCATTTGTAACTACGGGTGTAGAATCAGATGGTGGCACAGCGGATGGTGAAGGTATTTTTACTACGCGCTATATATTTAAACGAGGTTAGTTAAACTGATGTATAGGTTATTTTTCAGTAGCTTATCGTTGTTGTCTTTCAATGTCGATAAACTTTTTTTTTGAAGACCTGAAACCGCAGGCAAACTGGATTTTTGAAATGCTTATGTGCGCAGCACTTGGCCGCTGTCGGGAGTTTGCTCCCACAGCCAGAATATTCTGTCTTAAGCCGTCATCCATGAATCGTCATTCCTCGATGTGCAACACCTAAACACTAAGCCTCATAAGTGGCCTTTTCAATTTCTTATTTCATGCCCGGCATAACTTCCGCTTTTAGCTTACCCTCTACGCTCTAAGTTCTTAACTACCTTTGTTGGGAATGGAGGAAAAGATTAGTAATGAAGTGCCTGACCGTAAGCAAGATCATATTGATCTGGCTTTTAATGCTAGTATGGGGAATCAGGGACCTGACGACAGGTTTTATTATGAGCCTATGTTGGCAGCACATCCGTCTCCGGATGTTGATCTAAGCCTTTCTTTTTTGGGAAAAACATTGCTCGCTCCTTTATGGGTAAGCAGTATGACGGGTGGAACAGAAAAAGCCTTTGACATCAATCGGCGACTTGCGACCTCATGCGCCCGATTTGGTTTAGGAATGGGACTTGGGTCTTGCAGGCCCCTTCTTGCCAACCTGGATAGGCTGAAGGATTTTGATATCCGTGCGATTATTGGCGATCAGTTGCCGCTCTATGCAAATCTTGGTATAGCACAAGTTGAAAATTTGATTTCTTCGGGCCGCACGGAAGATATTTCGCAGTTAGTACACTTGTTGAAAGCCGATGGATTAATTCTCCATATCAACCCGCTGCAGGAATGGTTACAACCTGAAGGGGATCGTATTCAAAAACCTCCTTTAGATACGCTTCAACAATTACTTCACGAGGTTTCATTTCCTGTGATCGTCAAGGAAGTAGGCCAGGGTATGGGACCTGAAAGTATCAGGGCACTTTTAAAGTTACCAATCGCTGCATTGGAATTAGCGGCGCATGGTGGAACCAATTTCGCCAAGCTTGAATTATTGCGTTCAAATGATCAACATCGTGAGACATATGCTTCCATTGCTCGACTTGGACACAATGCGGAGGAGATGGTCGTGATGATCAATTCGATGACTCTGGAGAATCCAGGTCAGATCAAATGCGGACAGATTATTGTTTCAGGTGGAATAAAAGATTTTCTGGATGGTTATTATTGGATGAAAAAACTAAATCTTCCTTCCATTTATGGTCAGGCTAGCGCCTTCCTTAAATATGCGAGGGAGAGCCAGGAAGCACTTGATCTTTTCATAGCTGACCAAATAAAAGGTTTACAACTAGCGAACACCTATCTAAGCGTGAAATAAGTTATGGGTAAAAAAACGATATCAGGTTTCTCAAAACTTTCTAAAGTTGGAAAGATAAAGTGGCTCGTAGAAAATTTCTTTAAGGATCCTGAAACGGTCAAGCGTGAGCTGGCCAGTTATCTGCTTGTAAATGAAGAGCAGCAAAAGATCCTCGATGGGTTTAGTGAAAATACTATCAGTAACTATCCTTTACCGTTAGGCATCGCACCTAACTTCCTGATCAATGGCGTAGAATATTGTGTGCCGATGGTGACTGAAGAAAGTTCAGTTGTAGCAGCAGCAGCGAGTGCTGCGAAATTCTGGCTGGATCGGGGAGGTATACACACAAAGATCATAGGCACCATTAAAAATGGACAAATTCATTTCCTCTGGTATGGTGATGGAGATTTGCTGGCTACATTTAAAGACGAACTAGCTGCATATCTGATTGGCGCAAGTAGTCATATCACGAGGAATATGGACCAACGAGGTGGGGGCATTAAGCACATTTCGCTCATAAATCTTACAGACCGTGAGCCAGGTTACTACCAGTTACTTTTTGAGTTTGATACCAAAGATTCGATGGGAGCGAATTTTATCAATTCAGTTCTCGAAGTTTGTGCCCAGGCGCTCCCAATGTGGTTCGAAAAAAACATGGATACGAGTATTCCTGCACCGGAAGTAATCATGGCGATCCTCTCTAATTTTACTCCCGAGTGTCGTGTTCTGGCCTGGGTAGAATGTCCAACCATTGCTTTAGGTGAAATGGAGGAAGGATTGAGTCCTGAAGAATTTGCGCGAAGGTTTTATACAGCAGTTCGTATTTCACACATCGATCCTTACAGAGCTACAACACACAACAAAGGAATATTTAATGGAATCGATGCGGTCGTGTTAGCTACTGCCAATGATTTTAGGGCAGTGGAAGCCTGCGGCCATGCATGGGCCTCGCGAAGTGGAAAGTATGAGGGATTAAGTAACTGTACAATCTATAAGGGGGTGTTCAGGTTTGAATTGGAGATCCCGATTGCAGTGGGAACAGTAGGTGGATTGACCACCTTACATCCACTCGCAAAACGATCTCTTGAAATGCTGGGAAATCCTGATGCACCGACTCTAATGCAAGTGATTGTGGCCACGGGCTTAATGCAAAATTTTTCCGCCATACGCTCGCTGGTGACTACAGGTATTCAAAAGGGTCACATGCGTATGCATATCCATAATATGCTATTGCGCCTGGAGGCTACCGAGACAGAGACATTGAAGTCCATCGAATATTTTAAAGACAAGACGGTTTCGTTTCAGGAACTCAGAAATTATCTGGCTCAGTTAAGGGCCGTTTCGGTAAAAAATTAGTTTCTGATATGGAGTGATCTTGATGGAGTGATCTTGATGGAGTGATGGGGTGATCGAGTGTTGGGGTGATCGCGCAGAGAAGATGACATCTTCTCTTTGTTCGGGCTTAGGCGATGCGATACGGAGCCGGCCATCAAAGCGTCTGGCATCTGGCATTCTTTGCTACTTCCTTCTTTATCTCGTTAATCATTGTCCTGAGGTTAAAATCCTGCATCGCTGGGATAGATGCCAGCGATTCTAATTCGGTCGTGCCGATGGCACTTAATCTTGACATTCGGTGAATGTCAAACCCATTCAACTTCAAACATTCGGTGAATGCCTATCTTTACACCCCATGTTTCCACTGTACGATGTCATTATAGTAGGTGCCGGTCATGCCGGATGTGAAGCTGCGGTTGCCGCTGCCAACATGGGTAGCCGTGTCCTTTTGGCAACCATGAACATGAATACAATTGCCCAGATGAGTTGCAATCCAGCCATGGGAGGAGTTGCGAAAGGCCAGATAGTCAGAGAAATAGACGCTCTGGGTGGCTATAGTGGCATTGTGACTGACCATACGATGATTCAGTTCCGGATGCTAAACAGATCTAAGGGTCCTGCCATGTGGAGCCCTCGAGCTCAAAGTGACAGATTGCGTTTTGCAGAAAAATGGCGTCTTATGCTGGAGGCCAATCCACTCATTGATTTCTGGCAGGAAATGGTAACAGGTCTGGTTATAAAAGATGGAAGTGTTGCTGGAGTGAGAACCGGATTAGGTATTGAAATATCAGGCAAGTCAGTCGTTCTAACGAATGGGACTTTCCTGAATGGACTTATCCACATCGGCGATAAGCAATTTGGCGGTGGTCGGGCTGGAGAGAAAGCCGCTACAGGTATCACCGAACAACTTGTCCAACTAGGGTTCGAAGCAGGTCGGATGAAAACAGGAACACCTCCTCGCGTAGATGGTCGCTCCCTGGATTACGATCGAATGGAGGAACAACCGGGTGACGAACCCGCAGGTAAATTCTCCTACACAGATACCCCGAAACTCCTAAAACAAAGATCCTGTCACATCACCTATACCTCTGAAGCAGTACATGATACGCTTCGCACAGGATTCGATAGGTCACCCATGTTTAATGGACGTATCAAAGGCATTGGACCCAGATATTGCCCTTCCATAGAAGATAAGATCGATCGTTTCGCTGACAAGGAAAGACATCAACTATTTGTCGAACCAGAAGGTTGGGATACAGTTGAAGTTTATGTAAATGGGTTTTCATCTTCATTGCCCGAGGAAGTTCAATATCAGGCTTTACGTAAGGTGGAAGGTTTTGAAAATTGTAAAATGTTCAGGCCAGGGTATGCCATCGAATATGATTATTTCCCTCCTACACAATTAACGCCGACGCTGGAAACCAGATTAGTTAAAAACTTATTTTTTGCAGGGCAGATCAATGGCACGACGGGATATGAAGAGGCCGCATCCCAGGGGCTGATGGCTGGAATAAATGCACATCTTTCCATTAACGAATTAGCACCTTTTATTTTAAAAAGATCAGAAGCATACATAGGTGTTTTAATTGATGATTTGATCAACAAAGGGACCATCGAACCCTACCGGATGTTTACATCTCGTGCAGAACATAGAATCCTCTTGAGACAGGACAATGCCGATATCAGGTTGACACCTTTAGCTGATGCGATCGGTATGAATGGACTTGAAGATAGAATGAACAGAGTACGTGAGAAAGAAGAGAATATTTTAAAAATCAATCACCTCCTTTCTGAAATGAACGGAGATCCTGATCTGATCAATCCATATTTTGAATCTATCGGAAGTTCACCTCTAAGCCAGAAGACAAAACTTTCACTGGTACTTAGCAGACCTCATGTTGATATTGAACATCTACGGACTTTCATTCCTGAATTTGAGACAGCATTATCCGGTTTTGATGAAGAAACCATTAGTCTTGCTGAAGTCAACATTAAGTATAAGGGCTATATCGAACGCGAACAGGAAATGGTGGATAAAATGAATCGCCTTGAATCTTTAGCGCTTCATGAAACATTAGACTATTCGAAGATGAGTTCACTCAGTCTCGAATCAAGAGAAAAACTTTCGCGTTTAAAACCACGTACATTGGGGCAGGCGAGTCGTATCAGTGGTGTATCACCTTCTGATATTTCGGTTTTGCTTGTGCATATGGGAAGATAACTTCCGGAGATTTTTTAATCTGCATATGTCTCCTCTATAACTTTAGTGTAACGATTCAGAATCTCTTTTCTTCTGGGCTTGTAGGTAGAGGTCAGCAATCCATTTTCAGGTGTCCATGCAGCGGATAGCAGAACAAATTTTTCAATTCGCTCATGACTTTGCAATCCAATATTGTCTAATAGATGACGATACAAAAGAAGCACCATCGGATTGTGTATCATGAATTGCGGAGCCGTCCAATGAATATTTTTTTCTGCGCATTGCTTTTCTAGGACTTCAAAATTGGGAATGATCAACGCCATCGTATAGGGGCGCATAAATCCAATGACTAATGCTTCATGTATGGGAGTTTGATGAACGAGTCTGGCCTCAATTTGTACAGGAGAAATAAATTTCCCCGAGGCATTTTTATAAATGTTTGATTTTCGGTCTGTGATGATCAGAAAATTTTCTTTTTCCCATCGGCCGATATCTCCGGTGTGTAACCAGCCATCCTGAATGGCCAAACGTGTAGCTTCTTCATCCTTGTAATAACCCAACATAATATTTGGACCTTTCACAAGGATTTCACCATCGGAGGCAATCTTTACTTGAACACCTGGGATCGGTAGGCCCACAGTCCCTTTTCTATAGCCACCGGGCTCAAAGCGATTAATGGTAACAACAGGAGACGCTTCGGTCAACCCATATCCTTGCCTGATTTTAATGCCACTACGTTCGTATAATTTTTCCACTTTCGGATCGAGGTAAGCCGCACCAGAAATTATACCTTTTAAGTGGCCGCCCATACGACGTTTCCAACGTTTAATAATCTATTGATGAGCAATGAAACTCCCAAAGTGAGACACTACACCTTTATCAGTTTTTTCCCACGAATTGTATGCCCATCGCGTAAACCAGGAGGCTTCTTCGATCCTCTCTTCCATAATGGCTGCAAATC
>JAYUXX010000481.1:0-15840 GCA_043752765.1 Saprospiraceae bacterium
AATAAAAGAATAAAATGGATACTAGCGAAGAGACACAACTTATTGAACCCGGCAGCTTCGAAAATCATCATCATTGGTATCCCAAAGCACTGAACGCTACGATTCATCCGATGATCAATTTTTTTTTGAACCTCAATAATCAGTTAATCATTGACCGGTATTGTCATCTGCACCCACAAGTAAAAGCTTTAAGGTTAAAAGAAGTACTTAGCTATCAGCCTCAATATTATAATTGGTCAGGTGCTGATCTGATAAATGTTACCAATGCGAAAGGCAAGCGTCAAATGGTAGTAATTGAAAATAACAGTTGCCCCTCCGGACAGAAGTCAATGCCGCTGCCGGCAGATACGCAACTTCAGGGAGGGTATAAGGATCTTCTGGAAAGGTCATTTCATCCCTATTCCAAAATCAAAAGAGTTCCATCCAGTTCAGCACTAGCTGTTTTGTATGATAAGAACCGAATGGAAACAAGTGGCTATGCTGCATCGATGGCAGATTTGTATCAGCAACCTGTTTATCTAGTACCCTTTTATGACGGAGTTGACAATTCCCACATCCGGTATCGCAATAATTATCTCGAAATTCTGACAGAACGAAACCGATGGAAAAAGGTAGTGGCTGCATTTCGATATGTCACACAGAAACCATGGAACAGAATTCCGGTCTATTCCAAAACGAAAATTTATAACCCAATCATTGCTTGTCTTGCCGGTGGGCGCAATAAACTTGTAGCCGCTAAAGCATATCGACAATACAATGCGGATCTCAAAAATTTTGGATTAAAGATCAGAACACCGGAGACCATTTGGGATGTAAGCAAAGAGCAAGTGCCGGTGTGGGTGAAAAGACTAGGTGGCCAGGCAGTTATCAAAGTACCTTACAGTAATGCAGGCCAAGGTGTTTACACCATTGTCAATGATAGTGAGCTAAATACATTCATGAATCGGGATTATGAATATTCAAAATTCATCGTTCAATCCCTCATTGGTAATTACAGGTGGAGTTCAAGAACAGAAGCTGGAAAGTTCTTCCACCTTGGGACTATTCCCAATGCAAAAGGGGAAACTTTTGTGTTCGATTTAAGAATGATGATTTGCTCTACTTCTGCAGGATTCCGACCTGTTTGTGTTTATTCCAGAAAAGCGCAAAAACCGCTTGCAGATGATATTCTTAATGGAGCTGCGTCATGGGACATGTTAGGAACAAATCTTTCTTTTCGCGATAAAAATGGAGACTGGTCAGCAGATACGACAAGGCTTATCTTGATGGATCGGAGGGACTTCAATCATTTGGGATTAGGGTTGGATGATCTGATTGAAGCCTACATCCAAACCATACTGAGTACCATAGCTATTGATAAAATGGCAGTAAAGCTCACTAACTACAGGGGACAATTGAATGCTAAACTTTTCGCTGCATACAATGATGATCCCTATCTCATCCGGGAAATTCTGCATGAAGGATGAAGTACAATTTGTTGGTCGTAACCGATCATTCCACACATTCAGCTTCTAATTCACTTTATGAACTTGTCCTTGCTTTGCATAATGACACTCGCAATCTAAATGTGTGGGTCTGTTCCAGAGCTGTAATTGAAAACAGTGATTTCTTTAATGGAAAGTTGAATTCACCTGTGTACGCAACCGCTGTAAAAAATAGTTTTGCATTCGATCCGGAAGGTCTCTTTTTGCATCAAACTGCTGACCTGATTTTATTGAATGATATTGATGTAATACTCATTCGAATACCGCAACCGTTGAATAAGAAATTTCTTCTGTCACTGGAATCTATATTACAAAAGGAATACATAATCAATAGTCCTTCAGGTACGATTGAAACTAGCTCAAAAGAGTTTTTGCTGAGCGTGGCTCAGCTGTGTCCATCGCCTCAAATGTGTTACAGCGTAAACGATGCCATTGAATTGAGTCATCAGTATGAAATTGTATTAAAACCTCTTTATTCCTACGGTGGCAGAGGAATAGTTCGCCTATCACCCCAGTTCTTTTGGGTTGGAAGTAAGCGTTTTGATGCTAAAGAATTCGCATCCCTGCTACCTCAACACCAATTTCCGATGTTGGCGATGAAGTATCTGCACAATGTTTCATTTGGCGATAAAAGAACAGTTGTCGTGAACAAACAGATATTGGGTTCAGCACTTAGAATGCCTCCAGCGGATAGCTGGATATGTAATGTAGCGCAAGGTGGGCATGCTCTCATCTCAGAGGCTGATGAAGAAGAACTCGCAATCGAAAGGATCCTGACCCCCTTACTTTTTGAAAAAGGAATAATTATGTATGGCTTTGATACACTGGTGGATGATAATGGGCTCCGGGTACTTTCTGAAATTAATTCTCTTAGTATTGGGGGGCTCGGACCAATTGAGGAGTTAAGCGGCAGACCTATTTTAAAGCAGGCTGCCTCCCTCTTATGGGATTATGTTGAAAGCCTCGGGTAAGAAAATAATGTAATACCTGTACCAAAAGGAAATTTTGAAGCAAATCCTTGTGCCTGAAGAATATTTTTTCTTGCCTTAATTTTAGAAATATCTATAGACTTCCGGCTCACACTTCATCTTTCACAGCTTCTTGCAGCCTTACCTGATTAATATTTTTTACGATATAGCGGACCGCCTTTCGTTTTATCTGTCGTTCCATCTCCCGACTGAATTGGATCAGGGAATATTGAAACTTCAGCACCAGAAAATCTTTTTTGATATTCACGACCCGAATATTATATGAATTAGGTTCTATTAAATGATGGTATTCACTCAACGATACCATCAATTGATCTTCAAGATCTTCAATCGTAGTAATACTTGAGGTGGGCACTTCAAAATCAATACTGGTTTTTTTGATTTGCTTTTTCGTATAGTTGATGATATCACTGGTGAACACTGTACTGTTAGGCATAAAGACAATGTCATCATCTTCATTCAACAAGGCAATCTTGGCAATATTTATATCAATAATTTTTCCACGGTACTCTCCGATTTTGACATAATCATCGATTGAAATCTCTTTACTGAAACTGATCACAATTCCACTAATGATATCCGCAAAAAAATCTTTCGACAAAATTGCAAAGGCAGCTGCTACAATTGAAAGGCTTGTGAAGATTTTTTCAGGCTTAAGTCCCAACAATTCAAAACCGGAAATAAGGCCATACCCTGCGAAAATCAAGATGGAGATATTACTCAGGCCAAGAGTAACATTATCTTTTTTATTGTATGGTAGATGTTTCCTGTGTCGATAGATCATGGCCAACAATCTGACGAGAAGCCCCACGCCAAACAAGAAGATGATAAATCTCAGGATTACCAGAACGGTAGGTCCTAGCCTGGATGAACCATCCAGCCAGGTATGGCTGATCGAATAGACAAATAAAGCAAGACTTAGAAAACTTACTTCAATCAGGAGTTTGAGAAGGTAACGTCCCGGAATTGTAATATTCGTTTTATGTTTCAATTACTTTTTAACTGATTATAGAAAATATCGCGAAGAATTTATTTCAGTGTAAAGATAGAGATTGAAAAGATTATGAGCTATAATCCGGTAGTATGCAATTCCCACAGGTAATTGCAGAGCTACACTTAGATAGAATAAGCTCAAACATGTGGCCTCTGTGTTTTGCGGAGAGAGAGGGATTCGAACCCCCGGCACAGTTACCCGTACAACTGTTTTCGAGACAGTCCCATTCAACCACTCTGGCATCTCTCCCAGATTAAACCATAATAAATGTGCCCTTTAGCAGGAACGAAGAGCTCATTCAAACTCAATTATAAATTTATTCTTCTTTCCGTTTTCCACTATCATGTATTGATCATGCAAAAGACTATCTGACTTAACCATTAAGTTAATATCGGAAATCCTATCCTTATTGACAGAAATAGCATTGGATTGGATAGTTCGTCTTGCATCACTTTTGGAAGCAGTAATGGTACTATGAGAACATAACAATTCAATAATGTTAATTCCCTCCTTTAAAAGATTTTTATCCAGTTGGAAAGAGGGTATTTCTCCCGAAATCAATTTGAGATCTGTAAGTTCGAGACTCAGAAGCTGATGTTTCCCTGCTTTTGGATTGAACAGGATTTCAGATACATTTTTGGCTGAAAAATAAGCCTTGTCTCCATGAATACGAACTGTAAGTTCCTGACCTAATAAAGTTTTCAATGCATTCGGATCCTGTTGATGCGTATTTTCTAATTCTTCAATTTCTTCTTTCGTTAACAAAGAAAAGAATCTGAATAATTTGGGTAGGTCTCTATCATCTACGTTGATCCAGAATTGATAGAATTTGTATGGAGATGTCATGACGGGATCAAGCCAAATATTTCCCTCCTCTGATTTTCCGAATTTTTTTCCATCAGCTTTGGTCAGCAATGGAGATGTGAGAGCGAACACCTCACTCTCTTGTTCGGTGCGACGAATAAATTCTGTACCCGATAAAATATTGCCCCACTGATCAGATCCTCCCATTTGAAAGATGCAATTTCGTTGGCGATAGAGACACAAAAAATCGTACGCTTGCAAAAGTTGGTAACTGAATTCGGTATATGACATGCCTGTCTCAACGCGTCGCTTAACCGATTCTTTCGACATCATGTAATTGATCGTGAGATTCTTTCCAACATCGCGAAGGAACGTCAATACGTCCATGTTACGGTAGAAATCCAGGTTGTTGATTAGTACAGCTCCGTTGGTACTGTCATTAAAGTCCAGGAGACGATGCACTTGTTCAGATTGATGTGCCAGGTTATTGTCTAACTCTTCGTATGTTTTCAATTCACGTTCGGCATCTTTTCCGGATGGATCACCAATACGACCCGTTGCACCGCCCATCAGCACAATTGGTTTATGGCCCGCAAGCTGGAAATGCTTCAATAACATCAACTGCACATAATTCCCGATTGTCATAGAAGGCGCTGTAGGATCAAAGCCAATATACCCTGTCACTACACCATTGTTTAACCTGTCCTCAATACCGGGTGTCATATCATGTATCATGCCACGCCAGGTCATTTCTTCTATAAAAGATCTACTCATCGATTCCTCCTTTTTACATTCGTCAGCGTAAAAATGGATATTTGATCTCATATTTAGTTGAATGAGTGCAGAATATTGCTTGATTCGACTCGTTTTTTAAACTTTAAAGTACCTACTAATCTTTCCAAGAATATATATAATCGTATGTGTCTCAGATGAGTTTTGAACCCTGGATAGCAAGAAAGTTGATGGCCTCTGGAGGCGGTGGTTTTACACGAGTTATCCTTTGGGTGGCTACCGGTGCCGTAGGACTATCTGTAGCGGTGATGATCATATCGCTGGCCCTGATGACCGGATTCAAAGAAGAGATCACGAAAAAGATGTTCGGATTCTGGGGTCATATCCACATTTCAGATCCCCGCTCCATCAGGTCATATGAAGCTTTGCCATTTGACTACGATTCTGTCATGGTGAACTCAATCCGCGAAATAAAGCAGGTTGACTTTGAAATGAAAGAGTATGATTCGCCTGATCAACAATTAAAGTCGAAGGGGGGTGTTCAACATGTCCAGGCATATATTTATCTACCCGGGATCATAACGCATGATGATCAGATGGAAGGTATCATTCTGAAAGGAGTAGGATCAGATTATGATTGGAATAATATCAATCAATACAAGGTGACAGCATCTCCATGGTCTTCTCTTTTACAGGATGAAATTATTATTTCTCATGTCACCGCGAACAGGCTCCTACTGAAGGAAGGTGACAAATTTATTGTTCATTTTGTTCGTGAAGGCAAACAGTTGCAGAGGAGATTTACCATAAAAGGTATTTACAGGACAGGATTAGAAGAGAACGATGCGCGATTCGCTTTAGCGTCGATTGATCGTGTAAGGGATATACTTGGCTGGTTGCCAAACCAGGTTAGCGGACTCGAGATAAGCATTGAAAATATTGATGACCTCAATCTTATCACTGAATATATATACCAGGAAGAAATTCCCAGGAATCTTTATGCTGAAAATATCCGTGAGAAATTTCCGAGTTTATTTGAGTGGCTTGAATTGCAGGATATCAACACGATTGTCATTATAGGACTGATGCTTGCTGTAGCGATCATTAATATGATCACAGCTTTATTGATTCTCATACTTGAGCGAACTCAGATGATAGGAATCCTTAAAAGTATAGGAGCAAAAGATGCATCTATCCGAAAGGTCTTCCTATGGTTTGCAATGTTTATTATCGTTGGTGGAATTCTGATTGGGAATATCCTTGGTTTGGGTTTGGCATGGCTTCAATATAAGTTCCGGTTTATCAAGCTGGATGAAGCAGATTATTATCTCGATTATGCCCCAGTACATGTATTGCCCTGGCACCTCGTTGCAATCAATCTGGGTGCATTGATTGTCATTGGTCTTTGCCTAATAGCCCCTTCGTATCTGGTGAGTAAGATCAATCCAATCAAGACAATCCATTTCAACTAGTAATGGCCTGGCGATTACAAGTATTTATATTCAGGCTGATTGACTTTGTTGCTCACATTCCTTGGCGTGTTTATCGTCTGTTGCGATGGTTAATGTGGTTATCGCCGATTCATGGGTCTCATAAATTTTATCGCTGGAGTATTGGTTTGATTTTTCTTTTGATTGACATCACACCAATACCTGTTTTTCTAGAGAGTATTATGGATTTTTTAAAAACAAAGACTAGGCCGTTATCAGCTAAGGAAAAAGATATCGTTCAGTCGCTTTTTGGAAAAAGTCTTCCGATCCAATTGTTAGGTATTGATCCTGGGTCTATTCCTGCAAAAAAAAAGCGAACAGTGGCTTATGTCACCTATCACACGATCAACTATGACAAGACTATTCCGGATACCACATTTGTACACGAGCTTGTTCATATCTGGCAGTATAGAAAATTCGGATCGATTTATATCAGTGAGGCTATTTGGGCTCAGCGATGGGGTGGTGGTTATAATTACGGAGGGTTGGATGCTTTAAAATTGAATTGCGATGGGCCTGGGCTACTTGGTTTTAATTATGAGCAACAAGCCGACATTGTGGAGGAGTATTATCGACTAAAGAATAGATTATCACAGCAGTGGGTAACTCATACGCCTGAGGTAGAGGAATTATTAAATAAGTATTGTAAACAGGTCTGGACATAAGATTTATCAAGAGTCCTTTTGACGACCACCCCTGGATATGATTGGATTGACCGGGTGGGTAAAGGACTTGTAGGAACAATGATCTTTAGGCTGCTTTAACCTAATGGAATCTCATAACTAAATACGCGCAACTCACAAAATAGCAGGGGGTTGCGCGGAAGGTTTTTTAGTTACCTTTGAGGCGCAAACTAAATTATTCATCCGTAAATGGAAGGCAGCAGTTGTTATGATCCGGTATTACCACATCGAGGACGGACGTCTAACCGAACTGGACAAGCCTTTGCTTTCCTGCTGGATCAATGTATCCCCTCCATTCGAGCCTGATGAACTAGAGTTGCTCGCTGAAGAGCATGCGGTCCCCATAGATTTTCTAACAGATGCCCTGGATAAAGATGAACGTTCACGTTATGAACGAGAAGATGATATACGCCTGATTCTGGTCAATACTCCAATGTTGAATGATATCGATGAAGAAAATGAGGCAGTTTACATTACTGCGCCGATAGGTATCATTATGACTCAGGACCATGTACTAACGATCTGTCCATATGAGAACCCGATCATCCAGCGATTCATTGACGGGAGGGTCAAAGGGTTCGATCCTGCAAATGAACAAATGTTTGTACTGCAGATTCTTGAGCAGAACGTACTTCGATTTATGGATAGCCTGAAAAAGTTAAACTTGAAGCGAAATCTTATCGAATCAGAGCTTTATCACGCTAGTCGGAATTCTGAAATCAAACAGCTCTTACGCATTGAAAAAAGTCTCGTTTATTTCGTGAGTTCATTGAGCTCCAATGAATTACTTAAGATTAAGATCAAAAGAACTGACTTTTTAAGATTGGGGGAGAATGAGGAGGAGAGTGACTTTTTTGAAGATATTATCATCGATAATGGGCAGGCATTGAGTATGGCCAACATTTACACGAATATCCTCAGTGGTACGATGCAGGCCTACACATCGATCGTTTCAAATAATCTTAACACCTTTATTCAGCGTCTCACAGTGATCACGATCATCCTGATGGTACCCACACTGGTAGCCAGTTTCTTTGGCATGAATGTCAGGTTGCCCTTTGAAACGACAACTGGGGCATTTTACATTATCTTAATATTGGCGGCTTCGTTTAGTTTGTTCCTGGTTTGGTTTTTCCGGCGGAAGAATCTGTTTTAGTGTGAGTTATGTTCCGTGGACGAACGTAATTGGTATTTTTATATAAGAATTAAATTGATATAAGCCTGTTTTTTAATGGTTTTTTCGACGATTTTAGGCTTTACATGGCGTTACAATTGATTTTACGAAAAGTTTTACACACGCGCACATTATTTTTAGTTGCGTATAAGCCACGATTTCAATATATTATATATTTTTTCCACATGATGTGGATAAAATCTTTTCATATTAAATAAAAACTTCATTTATTTAGCCTCATCAAATCAGGGGTGCATCCGTATCCAACCAAAAGACGCCTTCTCCTCTTGATTTGACTACCTATTACACTTTTAGGGATTTAGTACGACCTGAGAAAGCCTTTAAAACAGTTTTCACTCAGGAAGTTGCTGTCTCCGGGCCTATGGGTCCAAAGAGAGAGCGGGGGCATAGTCACCTCTGGTGTGAAGGAAAAAATTGATTTAAGAACCTGTAAACATATTTATACGAATGATCAACGAAGAAATAATGGTGACTCAGACAGAGCCGATTCTTACCGAGAATCCGGGTCGTTTTGTCATCTTCCCTATACAGCATCACGACATCTGGCGTTTTTATAAACTCTCTCAATCGAACTTCTGGACGGCTGAAGAAATTGATCTCCAGCAAGACCTTCACGACTGGAGCCACAAACTGAATGATGACGAACGTCATTTCATTAAACATGTATTAGCTTTCTTCGCTGCCAGTGATGGTATCGTCAATGAAAACCTGGCTGAACATTTTCTGAGTGAAGTTCAATACACAGAAGCCAAGTTTTTCTATGGTTTCCAGATCATGATGGAGAATATCCATTCAGAGACATACAGCCTTTTGATCGATACCTATATCAAAGACCCAAAAGAAAAAGATTACCTGTTCAATGCAATGGATACGCTTGATTGCGTAAGCAAAAAAGCAAACTGGGCTCTGCGTTGGATCAATGACGGTAATTTCCATGAAAGACTCATTGCATTTGCTGCAGTTGAAGGGATCTTCTTTTCGGGATCATTCTGCTCCATATTCTGGCTTAAGAAAAGAGGTTTGATGCCGGGATTATCATTTTCAAATGAACTGATCTCCCGGGATGAAGGCATGCATTGTGACTTTGCTTGTTTGCTGTATAATAACCATCTCGTAAACCGGCTGTCGGATGATACAGTCCGTAGTATAATCATGGATGCTGTTGCAATAGAAAAAGAATTTGTCAGCGATGCATTACCGGTGAAACTAATCGGAATGAATTCAGACATGATGTGTCAATACATTGAATTTGTAGCAGACCGATTGCTGACTTCACTGGGCGTAACCAAAGTTTATAATGCTGAGAATCCATTTCAATGGATGGAACTCATCTCGATCACAGGTAAAACTAATTTTTTTGAAAAAAGAGTTGGTGATTATCAAAAAGCAGGAGTCATGGGCAACCGCGATGACCAGGTTTTTTCAATCAACGAAGAATTTTAATACGATACAATCTCCCCCTTTCACAAATTTCAATCCCCCCTTCAATGCAAGTCATCAAACGAAACGGAAAACAAGAAGAAGTAAGCTTTGATAAAATAACAGCCCGTGTCAAGAAACTGGTATATGGGCTATCAGATCATGTAAATCCAATCAAGATCTCCATGAAGGTGATCGAAGGATTATATGATGGTGTTAAAACCTATGACCTCGATAATCTCGCAGCAGAGACTTCAGCTACTATGGCTGCTGTCCACCCGGACTATTCCTTACTGGCTGCACGAATTGCCATATCTAACCTCCATAAGAATACCAACAAATCTTTCAGCGAAACGATGGAGGGACTCTACAACTATGTAGATCCTATAACCTACCAAAAAGCAGCTCTTATTAGTGATACCACCATTGAAGTGATCCGTAAAAACGCAGATCAATTAGATAGTGCCATTATTTATGATCGCGATTATAGTTTCGATTATTTTGGATTTAAGACATTAGAGCGTTCATACCTTCTACGCATGGACGGCCACGTTGTAGAACGTCCTCAGCACATGCTGATGAGAGCATCTGTAGGCATCCATGGTGAGGATATTGCGTCTGCGATTGAAACCTACCACCTCATGTCTGAAAAGTGGTTTATTCACGCTACTCCTACATTGTTTAATGCAGGCACACCAAAACCGCAACTCAGCAGTTGTTTTCTGTTGAGCATGGTTGATGATAGCATCGAAGGTATTTTTGAAACCCTTACCCGCTGTGCTAAAATCAGCCAAAGTGCCGGTGGTATCGGACTGAGTATCCATAACATACGAGCAACCGGAAGTTATATCAAAGGAACCGGGGGTACGAGCAACGGGATTATTCCGATGCTGAGAGTATTTAATGATACAGCCCGATATGTAGATCAGGGTGGAGGAAAACGAAAAGGCGCATTTGCAGTTTATATCGAACCCTGGCATGCTGACATTATGGAATTTCTTGAACTCAAGAAAAACCACGGGAAAGAAGAACAACGGGCACGTGATCTATTCTACGCACTCTGGATTTGTGACCTCTTTATGGAGCGTGTAAAAAACAACGACACATGGTCACTTTTCTGTCCAAATGAGGCACCCGGATTATGTGATACTTATGGAGGTGAATTTGAAGCCCTCTATCATAAATACGAACAGGAAGGAAAGGCAAGAAAGGTTGTAAAAGCACAGGATATCTGGAGCGCCATCATTGAAAGCCAGATCGAAACAGGTACTCCATACATGTTGTATAAGGATGCAGCTAACAAAAAGAGTAACCAAAAAAATCTTGGTACAATTCGTTCTTCAAACCTATGTACCGAAATCATGGAGTATACTTCAGCAGATGAAGTAGCTGTTTGTAACCTCGCTTCGATTGCATTACCAAAGTTTGTCAGTAATGGAGAATTCAATCACAAGCAACTGTATGATATCACCCGTGTAGTGACCCGTAATCTGAACAAGGTGATCGATGTCAATTACTATCCTATCATAGAGGCGAAAAATAGTAATATGCGCCACCGCCCGATCGGGATAGGTGTGCAGGGTTTAGCGGATGCTTTTATTCTCATGGGATTCGCATTTGATAGTCCTGAATCACGCAAACTGAATAAAGAAATATTTGAGACCATCTATTATGCAGGTCTGTGTGAATCCAATGCAATAGCAGAGCGGGATGGGTCTTATCAGAGTTTCCCTGGCTCTCCTGCAAGCAAAGGTGAACTGCAATATGATATGTGGGGAGTAGAGCCTTCTGATCGGTGGAATTGGGTTGAATTGAAAGCAAAAATCAGCAAACATGGTTTGAGAAACAGTTTACTGGTGGCTCCTATGCCTACTGCATCTACAAGTCAAATTCTCGGCAATAATGAATGCATCGAGCCTTACACAAGTAATATTTACACACGACGCACATTGAGTGGTGAGTACATTGTAGTCAACAAACATTTATTGAATGATCTCATCCGACTCGGGATGTGGGATGAGGAGATGAAAGAAGCGTTGATTGTGAGTAATGGAAGTGTACAAAATATCATTGGACTTCCGCAGGATTTGAAGGAGCGTTATAAGACCGTTTGGGAAATCAGCCAAAAAGCAATTATTGATATGGCTGCAGACAGGGGAGCTTTTATATGCCAGAGTCAGAGCCTAAACTTGTTTGTGGAAAATGCCAACATGGGTAAGTTGTCAAGTATGCATTTTTACGCATGGCAAAAGGGCTTGAAAACAGGTATGTATTACCTGCGTTCCAAAGCGGCTGTTGATCCGATCAAATTCACACTAAGCGACAAACATCAGCGCAAGTATGTTCGTAAGGATACAATGGATGCATTGGACCTGCCGGGAGAATCACCAAAACAGAATGCTACTAATGGAATGAGTGGCACTCGTTCACTTGATGACATGAATCCGATCATGGATATGTCAGCTACCGGAGCAGTCTGTACAATGGAGGAAGGTTGTGTGATGTGTGGAAGTTGAGGGTTGATTTGACTAGTAGATGAGGGAATAAGAGATCAATTGAAAATAAAAGGCACCCAATGGAAGTTGGGTGCCTTTTTATTTACACGTTTCAAAACATTGAGATTATCCTTTTTCTGGCCCTTCAAAAGCTTGCGAAGCTGCCAAAAAACAAATTGGCTATATTTCGAGATGAAGTTTAATCTGTTACTTGGTTTTTTACTCTATGTCCTGGTAATTACTCCAGGATTCTCACAATACATAACCCTTAATACGGATGGGCCTTCTACGCCTTATTCACCTTCCAATCGTCCACGAATGGCGGCAGAATGGGAACCTGCTCTTGGGACACTTATCGCCTGGCCTTTAAGTATTCCCAAAAATCTCGTCATAGAATTAGCCCATGACAACAAACTTTATATTGTAGTTGCGAGTAGGGCTGCCCAAAAAGAAGCGGTAGCAGTTTTTACCAAATGGGGAATTATGCCCAACCAGGTAAGGTTTATTCCTGCACCACAGGGCATTGATGTATCCTGGACAAGAGACTGGGGACCGCATGCAGTATTCACACCCGACGGCACTATGAAACTAGCCGATGGCAAATATCTCTATGCAACACCCGTCACAGGTTACGCATGTGACGACACACTCACCTTTTTATATCATGATGAGCAGCATCAGGTAGAACTTACTACAATAGACGACCGTATACCTGATTATATTTCACAGGCTACAGGGTATGATGTGATCCATTTACCCTTTGCGTTTACCGGAGGAAATGTGATCACGGATGGGCAACGAAGCGGTTTTTCAACTTGCGCTTTGACGAATGAAAATAGATTCTCTAACGTGCCTGATGAGAATTTTTTTCAGGATGTCCATCAAATATTGGGTCTGGAAAATTATAATGTCATTTCCAATTTTGAAGAAAGAGGCATTCAACATATAGACTGCTTTATGAAGTTGCTGGACGAAGAAAGAATGTTTGTCATGCAACCACCAGCTGACCATCCTTTATTTGAACAGTATGAGGGCATAGTAGAAAATGAATTGCGGTATATGAAGAATGCATATGGCCGGCCTTATCAAATCCTGCGTCTCCATACAAATCGATATGATGGTGACGATCTGGCTGCATATTCCAATTCACTAATTCTCAACAAGGTTATTTATGTTCCGTTGTTTGGCATCCCCCAGGATTCGATTGCAATGCAACAATGGAGGAGTGCGATGCCGGGATATTCCGTAAAGGGATTCGAGTTTATAATGGCAAACGAAAAAATATTAGCCGAAGATTGCCGTCAACACTACTCAGGTATCGGATGGAACGGAGGTGATGCATTACACTGCCGTACCCGAGCTATTTGGGATCCCGAAATGATCTATCTGAGTGTTGATCGACTACCCATGATCATTGAATCTCGTGAGGCATATGAGGTCAAAACGATTATAAAAGATTATAGCGGGAAAGGTCTGATAATGGAATCTCTCAAACTATTATGGCGTGCGTCAGAGATGAATGAATGGAAAGAAGTACGGCTTACTAAAGGCCAGCTTCTGGACCAATATGTAGGTACTATCCCGTCGGGTCGATTAAGCGGGTCCCTACAATATTACATTTCCGCCGAGAGCCAATCCGGAAAAAAAGAAACCATGCCCAGAGTGGCACCCGGGGCATATTACGAAGCCAAAATTTCTATAAATTCAAAATAAATAGTCCAAACAGCTAACAGAATTTCGCTAACAGAATTTCGCTTACAGCTTTTCATATACCTTTACATATGCAAACAATCAAACTTCTTTTCCCCTGTTTTTTTCTGATATTATCCTATCAGGTAATTATAGGGCAACCGCAATATCAGGCAAATGACTATGGAGGACCAGGTACCATTTACCTCTATAACCGGTTGCTAAGTATTCCGCCTATTCAAGAAGTAACGAAATCAGGGGCAAACGTCAATTGGAATCTAAGCACGAATGCTGAGCTCAATACGCACCCAACCCAAATTGTAACTCCGGCAGAAGGGATAGATGCTTTGACCTTTTTAACGATCTGTGGATTAGGAGGCAATACTCCGTTGGAATGTTTTACGATCTGGAATGCGACTAAACAAGCATTACTATCAAAAGACACTTTATCATTATTTGGTTTTTCCCTGGTAGATCTGCAACGTTATCAAAATAAAACACAAAATCTTCTGCTTGAAAACTTCTTTGGATTTACTGTTGATTTTGGTGGCTTCCCTACGGCTGCAGTAATCGTTTACAATAGTCCTGATACAGTACTTCAGTTTCCGGTTACATATTCTGATAACTGGACTTCATCAATCGATTGGTCAATTGATCTATCCGCTACAGGTCAGAATATTATATATCGTTCTCACCAGCATCGAACCTCCAATGTGGATGCTTGGGGCAGTGTGACCACACCTTATGATACGTTTACGAATGTGATACGCGTAAGGTCAGAGATTGTGCATACAGATACTTTATTTACCGACACATTAGATGTACCTGTCAATGTCACTCAAGTGGAATACATGTGGTATGATACCAATTACAAATTACCCATTATGATTGCCACAGGCGTAATTGTAGATACGCTTGAAATTATTAATGTCGTAGAGTATATATATGAAGCAACATGTGCTACACCCACCTGGGATGCACAGACTGATACAGATGCATACTATATAGATGCTACAGGTAGCGTTACTGTAAATTTTGAAATCTTGAATTCAAATGCAAATGAATACACTTGGGATTTCGGAGACGGTGATTTTGCCGTCACAGATGGTAGTGTTTCCCACACGTATACTATCGCGGGTGATTATTCGGTTGCTGTCACTGGCTGCATGACGAATTGTCTTCCACTGAATAGTTGTTCATTTGATATTATTGACTTTTCAGTTATTGACACCTTAACCTCAGTTGAAATCGTTTCAGGTATTGACAGAGGTATCAAGTTGTATCCCAATCCCGTGGAGGAGGCTTTCAATTTATATATTCCTGAAGCCATGCAGGATCAGGAATATACAGTCCTTGACATAACGGGACGAATAGTTTTATCTGGTATTCTACATTCAGGTCATTCTACTATTCTAATGGATATGCATCAGAATGGAGTTTATACGATTCAAATGATCGATAAGCAGGGTGTGTCTAATCAGATAACAATGATGAAGTTCGTATTACTTCGAAAGTAAGGTGATGGTTACCTGGCTCGATAGAGAAGAATATCCGTTCAAGGATAACTATTTCTAAATTAATGGTAATAATCTTTATTACATCGAAGAAGGGCAGGAAACCTAATCTTATTTGTGCATGGAACTCCTTCCTGGAGCTTTGACTTCAGAAATGCAATTGCATTCTTATCAAAGGATTTTAGATGTATGGAGATCATACGGGTTTTGGACTTTCTGATAAACCACCGGATTATAATTATACTACTCAAAATCACAGCACGACACTTGAGTATTTTATACTTGATAAGGATTTAAATAATATCACCCTCGAAGTTCACGATTTTGGCGGACCGATTGGTCTAAATTTCGC
>JAYUXX010000482.1:0-2857 GCA_043752765.1 Saprospiraceae bacterium
CTAAAATCCCGGCAATCTGATCTACTGCAAAATCAATATCCTCTTTCGTGGTTAATCTACCAAACGAAAAACGAACAGCCTTCCGATCGGCAGGATGGCCAATACCTTCCAATACATGAGATTGTGATTCAGCTCCTGAACTACAAGCACTGCCACCGCTTGCACTAACGCCAGCAATGTCCAATGACATTACCATTAGTTCAGCTTGAGGTCCCGGCGGGAAAGAAACATTTAGGACTGTGTATAGACTATCTGTTGGATGGCCATTAAAAAGAATACCAGGAATGGAACTTGTCAATTGTTCTTTCATGTAATCCTTCAATCCTGTGATGTATTCCTGATCTTCATCAAGGTCAGAATATGCAAGCTGAATAGCTTTAGCTAATCCAATTATGCCACTGATATTCTCAGTACCTGCGCGCATATTGCGCTCTTGGGATCCACCATCTATAAATGGGGTAATCCTGCAACGGCTGTTAATGTAGATGAAACCTATTCCTTTAGGTCCATAAAATTTGTGAGCCGCACCAGAGATAAAGTCAACTGATGTTTGTTGTACGTTGACCGGAAAGTGTCCGACTGTCTGAACCGTATCTGAGTGTAGCCATGCACCATACTTGCGACACAAATCCGAAAGCATTTTAAGATCGAGCATTGATCCTACTTCGTTATTAGCATGCATCAGTGTCACAAGGGTAGGTACATCTGAAGCTGATAATATTGATTCCAATTGATCAAAATCAGGGAGACCATATTGATCCACATTAACGAAGTCGACCTCTACGGCTTTTTGCTTATTCAGATGTTCTACTGAATGTTTTACACAATGGTGTTCAACTCGTGAAGTGATGATTCGTTTGACTCCAAGATCCGACACTGCACATTTGATGGCCATGTTATTTGACTCTGTACCTCCTGAAGTAAAAAAAATCTCTCCTGTAGATGCACCGATCCAGCCAGCAACTGTTTTTCGGGCCGCTTCGATTGCAGCCCTCGTAGTGCGGCCATCATGATGTATCGATGACGGATTTCCAAAATGAGAGGTTAAAAAAGGCATCATCGCTTCCAGTACTTCGGGTCGGATGGGGGTAGTTGCTGCGTTGTCGAGATAGACTCTTCGGGCCATAGTTTTATTTGAAAGGATGAAGTTACGCAACTCCTTAAAAACAGTCACGTAGTTGTTCAACAGTTAGGCCAGGCAACAAATGGCAAAACCAAGACTTTAAGTTTTGCGTGGTAACATGTTGATTACATATCATTTATAATAAAGGTTGTTACCTGGAATACCTTACAATAAAGCTTTAACCTCATCCACTAATTGCCTGGCTCTATCAGCTGTCTTAGCTTCTGCATATATACGCAGTATCGGCTCTGTATTCGATTTCCGCAGCTGAACCCAACCATCCTCAAGATCTACTTTCAGACCGTCCCTATCATCAAGAGATTGATCGTGGTAATATTTCGAAACTGCATCTAATTTATCCTGCGGTGAATGTGAAGGGTCGAATGTGATCTTATCCTTTACCATAAAATATTGTGGATAACCCTCCCTCATCTGTGAAAGACTCTTTCCACTGGTCGCCATTTGCATAAGGATCAAGGCGATGCCTATCAGTGAATCCCTGCCGTAATGAAGCTCAGGGTCAATGACGCCCCCATTTCCTTCCCCTCCCAGTATAGCCTTTCTTGCTTTCATTTCCTTTACAACATGTACCTCTCCAACAGGAGCGAAATGACATTCTACCCCTTTACTAACAGCTAAATCGTGCAGTGCTCTGCTTGAAGACAAATTAGTGACTAAAGGACCTTTTTTATGTTGTAACACATAATCAGCTACACAAACAAGTGTATACTCCTCCCCAAAGAAAATTCCATTTTCGCTCACTATAGCCAGGCGATCCACATCCGGGTCAACACTGATTCCAATGTGTGCATTTTCAGATACGACCAAGGCGCACAATTCTGTTAAATGATCTGGTAATGGTTCAGGATTATGAGCAAAATGACCATAATTACCATTGTTTAACAGCTTATAAGTGACCCCCAGTTTTTCAAGTAAGACAGGAATACTAATGTTGCCGGTACTATTGATACAATCTACCACTGCATGAATTCCAGCAGCGCTAATCGTATCCACATGAATCAATGGATGTTTTAAAATGGCATCGATATGCATCTCAATGGCATCGTCGCATGTGGTAATCTTCCCAAGTTGTCCAACTTGAGCATATATCACATCGGGGCTCCCGTCTTCAGCCATTTTCTTGATTTCTTCACCTGCTTCCTGACTGATGAATTCACCTTCGTGATTTAAAAATTTCAATGCATTCCATTCTTCAGAATTATGGCTGGCCGTAATAATGATCCCTCCACTGGCCTTAGAAGATATAACATACATTTCTACGGTCGGGGTCGTGGAATAATCCAGATCGACTACATTAATTCCCATGAGTTGAAGTGTGCCATTCACTAGATTTTTTACAATCTCTCCTGAAATACGTCCATCCCTGCCTACGATCACGGTGGGTTCAGCAATTGACTTCAGAAGCCATGAACCATAAGCGGAAACGAAGGAAATTATGTCCTGGGGTGTAAGATTGTGGCCCGGTAGACCTCCAATCGTACCCCGGATACCACTTACTGATTTTATTAGGGCCACAGGCTTTGAATTAAAGTTGACGGGCAAAACTATACATTTGGCCGATGATGGACTCAATCCTTCGCTGGGATACTATATTCATGCATTGGATCAATGATGGATGGAGTCATCCTTTTCTCGATTTTGTTTTCCCACTGATCCGGAACAAATATTTCTGGCTACCCCTTTACACACTGTGCCTGGCTTGGATTATCTACA
>JAYUXX010000483.1:0-2852 GCA_043752765.1 Saprospiraceae bacterium
CATTTGCCTAAAAATATCCAATGGAATATATTCGAAACATCTCGGCATCACTGGAAAAAGATTGGAACCTATGTAGGTTACACACTCCTTTCTTCGTACTTTTGCGCCTGATTTGAAGGATACCCTCTAAGAATGAAGGATTTACGAAGGTTTTTTGCCGGTTTTACCATTATTCCAGTCTTGGCTATGCTGTTTGTCTTACCGGCTACAGTAATCGCTCAACACACGAACGGACATGAGGGCGAAAAGCCTTCAGAGCATGTCACGGATTCAACCCATGCCAATATCGGCCATGACGAACATGCAGATACATCTCACGCTCACTCCTGTCATTATCACGGAGATGTGATCGAAGAGGAATATGATGCCACTTCGACCGCCTTTCACCACATTTCTGACGCAAACGTCTATAGTATTGGTTCATTTAATTTCCCTCTCCCATGTATTCTTTATGCAAAGGGACATGGATGGGATGTTTTTTCATCCGGTAAGTTTGATTTTGAATTTTTCGGTCATGGGGAAGGTCATAAAGCCTACAATCAATATGTGCTTGATGAAGGCCAGGTAAAACGCGTTCAGGATTCTTCATTTCCCATGGGCGAAGTTGAGCTTGAAGGTTATGTCCATGAGAACATGATGGTGGATGGGAAAAAGAAATTTAATTCCTATGCATGCTACCAAGGCAAACATTATAAACTTGATCCACAAAGCACAGCAGATGGAGGATTATTTGGTGGAGGAATTACTTCTTTCTATGATTTCTCTTTAACCAAGAATGTGGTTTCCATGCTCCTGATTTGCTTTCTGCTTGCCTGGGCATTTTTCGGGATTGCAAAAGCTTATCGAAATCGAGGAGGCATGGCGCCGAAAGGATTACAATCATTTATTGAACCTATATTTTTATTCATCCAGGATGAAGTTGCGAAACCATTTCTGGGTCCAAAGTGGGAACGATTTTTCCCTTTACTCCTTTCCTTTTTCTTCTTTATTCTGGGCTTGAATCTTTTTGGACAGATACCCATTTTTGGGGGAAGTAATGTGACAGGGAATCTGGCTGTGACAGCTGTCTTGGCATTAATTGCTTTCGTAGTTGTTACGATTAATGGCAACAAACATTATTGGAGCCATATGCTATGGATGCCCGGTGTACCAGCGATTATCAAGATCATTATTCTGACACCGGTAGAGATACTGGACATGTTTATAAAACCATTGACACTAATGCTGCGACTTTTTGCCAATATCACGGCAGGTCACATTGTGGTTATGTCATTTGTGGGATTGATTTTCATATTTGGAAAACTTGGCAAAAGCATGGGCGGAGTTGTTGGTGGAGCCATTGTTTCGATTCCGTTAACCATGTTTATCATGGCGATTGAATTATTGGTTGCCTTTATCCAGGCGTACGTATTTACACTGTTAGTGGCGTCGTATATCGGTGCTGCTACAGAAGAGCCACATCACGATAAAAAACACTAAGAATTACGATCAAGCATTCGATAAGAAGTAACTAAGATCAAAACAGTACACTTGGAATTGCAGGATTCGGAATTATAAACAAGACTTTTTTAACTCATTAAATACATTTATTATGACAGGTTCAATCGCAGCAATAGGGATGGGCTTAGCGGCTATCGGCGCTGGTATCGGAATAGGTTCTATCGGATCAAAAGCAATGGAAGCCATCGCTCGTCAACCGGAAGCACTAGGTGATATCCGTGCAAACATGATCCTGACAGCAGCCCTTGTAGAAGGTGCAGCTCTCATCGCGATCATCGTATCATTCCTTGTTGCCTGATTTCTGAAAATGAAAATACCGGTTGCCGTACGATTGGTCCGGCTGCCGGTATCATTCTAACATTGTATTTAATAAAGTAAACGATAATTTAAAATGGATCTTTTTTTTCTAGCTGATTTCAATGTAACCCGCCCGGGGATAGGATTGTTGCTCTGGACATTTCTGATTTTCTGCATCTTCTGGACGCTCGTAGGAAAATTTGCTTTCCGTCCGATTAAAGATGCTTTGAAAAAAAGAGAGAACGATATTCAGACAGCACTCGACGAGGCTAAGAAGGCCAAAGAAGAAATGGCAAAGTTGAATACGGATAATCAACGCTTATTGAATGAAGCGCGTGAAGAGAGAGCCACTCTATTGCGTGAAGCTAAACTTACAGGAGATAAGCTTATCACAGAAGCGCGTGATAAAGCGAAACTTGAAGCCAATAAAATAGTCGTTGACGCCCGAAGCGAAATAGAGAATCAAAAAAATAAGGCTCTCATAGAACTGAAAAACCAGGTTGGTCAAATGTCGATTGATATTGCTGAAAAAATAATCCGTCAGCAAATGAATTCACCTGAACAAAAAACATTGGTTGAGAAGCTGGTCAATGAAATTAAATTAAACTAATCAACTGATTCACTTTATTCTCAGCAAATAGAACCTAATGTCAACTTACAGGATAGCTTCCAGATATGCAAAATCACTGATTGACCTTGCCATTCAACAGGGTAAGCTTGATCGGATATTGGAAGATGTAACTGCATTTTTCAATGCGACGAAGAATCGTGACTTCATGCTTTTGCTGAAAAGTCCGATCGTCAATCCCGATAAGAAAGAAAAAGTACTGGACGCGATATTTAAAGAAAAGATTGATCCTCTCACGCATTCATTTATCCAAATAATTCTTCGCAAAGGAAGAGAGTCTCAGCTTGCCGAGATTTCACAGGAGTTTATTAATCAGTACAGAGAAATAAAAGGAATCTCTATCGTGAATGTAGTTTCTGCGGAAGCTTTATCGCAGGAGGCCATTGAATCCATTCGTAGAAAACTTGTAGAGAGTAAACTCACGCAT
>JAYUXX010000484.1:0-7016 GCA_043752765.1 Saprospiraceae bacterium
TGGAAGGAGCAGGTTTGGCAGCATAACTATCAAGGTCTTTTAGATTGTCAAGCAACTGGGCCTCCCTCACAATGACAAGACGCCTGGTAGCCAAAAGAGGAAACAACATTAATTGCTCAATAATATTTCGCGCATCGTGATCTGTTCCATATAAAATCTGCTGATCAAATGGTTTGGCATTCTCTTCAACGATAGTAGCCTCAAGTAGTTCGGCAGCCTCATCGATCAGGAATGATTCTTCACCATGCAGCAGGTAAATCGGATAAAATTTGCCGGCTTTAAGGTCTTTATGAATTTGTTCAATAGACACTATTCATTCTTTTGGTAAGGTGAAGATAATTCGGAATGGGATATCGGGTTTGTATAGAGCGTCGGATCGTCCGTTCAGGTTTACGACCTGACTTTTTGCCATTTAGAATATGCGGAAGCCAGCCATTGATTTATATCCGGGGACAATTTAAATTTCCAAACGGCAGCTCCATACAACGATGAGAAAACAGCTCCTTTATAAAACATGTTGATCCATGGCGAAGATGAATTTGGAAGCCACTGCGCAATTAACCATGCAGCGATTCCAAAAGCAATAACAGGAATAATAGGTATTGTAAAAGGTTGAAATCCGAATTTGATTTTAATAAAAATTAATTTAATCAGATTGTATAGGAAGAAGGAAAGACATGTAGCGATGGCGGCCCCTGGCAAACCATACGTCTGAATGAGAAAATAATTGGCAATAATATTGGTAACCGCAAGAAATAAAGTTACAAATAAGGTGAAGCGATAATATTTCGAATAGACAATGATTTCACCATTCACGCCCGTCATCATATCGAATAGTTGTGCGAGGCCCAGAAAAAAAACAACTGATGTCCCCTGCCTCATTATTTCAGAATTCGGCATCACTTCCAGAATAAATGGAAGCACCGCCCAAATCAGTAAGAATAATCCCAGACCTGTGATGGTCATATTGAGCGCCGACTTTTTATAGATGATTTTTAATTCCTCCAGATTACCGGTGGCGATATGATTTGCAATGATCGGACCTGCAATTGCACCCAAAGCTTTTAACGGTTTTGTGATGACATCAGATATTGCCAAGGCGATACCATAGATACCGCTTGCCTGAAACTGAATCATAGCTGCTACCATTAGTCCATCAATCTTAAAGGCTACCTGACTCCCCATTCCGGATAATAGATTATACCATGAAAATTTTGAATACTCCTTTAAAGCTTCCTTATCATCAAGGATTACAGGCCTCGTTAACCTATAGTGTCCCAACTTATACAAATAAGCAGTCATGCCAATGGTCGCAAGGATATAGGAAATTACAATACAAATTACCACACCTTCTACATTGATCCAGCCACGCAAATACATAAGGATAATTAGCGGCAACGCAATTTTGATCGTAAGGCTTTCAAAAGCAGAAGGAATGACAATTCTCCTGAAATTGGAAATATAACGTGCGAGCAAATTGATAAGCCCTATGCAAAATGTGAGAGGTATGGTGTAGATAATAAAGTCTGCGTATATCTCATTCTGCTCATCAAACAAATACGTGTGCATGAGCTCACTGATAAACGGAAAGAAAAACAGGAATAAAAGAAAACCACCTCCATAGATCATTAACAACCAGGACAGGAGACCTTTGTGTGAAGATTCGTCATCTCGGTATTTAGGAAAAAAACGAATAGCGGAAGTTGGACTTCCCAACAGGACGACAAGACTTGCCAGCAATGATGCATTAAACAGGGATCCGAAAAGACCGTACAGCTCGAGTGCATCCGGATAAATAAAAATCGTGCTTACAACCCCGATGGCAACACCAATAAAACTGATGACACTATATTTAAATCCCTGACGCCGGACTACCCCCATGTGTTTTCCTTTTCACCATTAAGAAAATTTTCATCACTACCCAACCGATCAGCATTCACCGCTCGATAGCCTGACAAATATTTTTTAATGTGCCCGCAAATATATTCTTGCTGATCAGTCGTCAATTCGGGGTAGATCGGAAGCGAAAGAACTTCACTACTTGCCTTTTCAGATTCAGGACAACTCACATGTATATTCAATTGGTCCGTTGTCACTTTCAATTTCGAAAGTGCAATAGGGTAATGAATACCTGTTTCAATCCCGACAGATGTCAAGTATTGGCGCAGCCCTTCCCTTACTCCACTCTCTAACCGAATGACGTAAAGGTGGTATACACTAAGACTTTCCGGAAATACTTTAGGGATTTTTATCTGTTCAATGTGTTGAAATGATTCATCATATCGTGCAGCAATGATGCGTCGCGATTTGATCCAGTTTTCAAGGTGTCTTACTTTGACGCTCAGAATGGCAGCCTGCAGTGTATCCATGCGACTGTTCCGTCCTACAATTTCATGATCATACTTTGCAATACGACCGTGATTGGCCATTTTGAAGGCAAGATCATACAGAACTTCATCATTGGTTGTAATTGCACCTGCGTCACCATAGGCACCAAGATTTTTTCCGGGATAAAAACTAAAAGTTCCAAAATGACCTATACTGCCTGCCATAAATCCTTTATATTCTGCTTTGTGTGCCTGCGCTGCATCCTCGATCACATAAAAACTGTGTTGTCTGCTTAGCTCCATGATTGTGTCCATATCAGCCATCTGACCATATAGATGAACAGGAATAACAGCTTTCGTTTTATTTGTGATCAGGT
Organism: Saprospiraceae bacterium; assembly: GCA_043752765.1. Lineage (GTDB taxonomy): Bacteria > Bacteroidota > Bacteroidia > Chitinophagales > Saprospiraceae > Opimibacter. Next base: position 2,705 of record JAYUXX010000484.1, read on the forward strand.
GCCTGATATTTTTGGCATCCATCGTAAAGCGATCGCGATCCATATCGCAGAGTACAGGTGTTGCACCAACATTGCATACGGCTTCAAGCGTTGCTACAAAGGAGAATGCCGGCACAATAACTTCATCATTATTTCCTATTCCAAGTGCGGAGAGTGCAATCTCAATAGCATCTGTTCCATTAGCACAAGGGATACAATATGGTGTGTTAGCAATGTTAGCAAATTCAATGGCGAATCGTTTCACTTCATCACCTCCGATAAAATGACCTTTTTGAATAACATCAGCAATCGCATTATCCATTTCCTCCTTAATGGAAGTGTATTGAGCGACAAGATCTACAAGCGGAATTTGATATTTGGGCTGCTCCATTATTCAGAGGACGATATGATTTTGTCTACACTTTTAATTTCCAGCATCCGTGGAAATGAAAAACCAATTATTTCAATTTCAAAAGAGAATCCGGATGCTTGTCAAAGAAATCTTTTATTTCAGCGAATATTGGATTGTCAGATTGATACGATTCCAAACTCATTTTATAAAATAAAGCTTCCATCTCGGAAATATATTTTTCATCCATCAAGAGCCGCTCAGCTGCATTTCGATTAAAGCGAAGAATTCGTGATGGGTTTCCCGCAACAATGGAGTAAGGAAGTATATCTTTCGTCACTGCAGCCTGCATTCCGATCATTGCATTCGATCCGATATGCAGACGCTGATGAACAGTTGCTCCTAACCCCAAATTTGCATACTCACCTATTTCTACTCTTCCTCCCAATAAAACTCCTGCACATAATATTGCTCCCTCTCCTATCATACAATCATGGGCTACATAACTTTTATTCATCAAATAAGCCTTGCTATTGATCCTCGTCTCGTATGTATGAACGGGTGAATGAACGCAGACATACTCCCTCAATGTGATTTCATTTCCTATGACCACACCTCCTTCTTCTACAAACCTGTCACCTTTGGCTCCCATTTCACCTAAAGCACCAACGCTTACATAGGAATAGAAATTATTCTGATGACCAATAGTGACATTGTTTTCAACACAGACACCTGCTTTCAAAACGTTGTCATCCCCTAAAGATATATTTCCACGAAGCACTACGTTTGGCCCGATGGTATTACGTGAACCCATACGGATATCACCTTCCATGATAGCAGTAGGGTGAATATTATTTCGAAGTCTAATCTCTTCCATTGCTTGCTGCCAGATAAATGTTTTCAATAATCTCAACGGTCTTTAAACCGTCATAAGCATTTGTCATAATCTCTCCTTTACCTTGCAGCGACTTCACTACATTATCAATCACCTTATCATGATTTGACATTGAACCTTCATAATCCCCATATTGGTTGGCAGGACCGCTCTCCGGTATATCCTTGATATCAAAACCATCCGTGGCCTGGTAGTCAATCGTGTTGAGATATTTTCCACCAATTTTAATCGTTGCATACTCTGCAAAAATGGTGATACTTCCTTCCATATTCTTGCTAAACGCCGCTGTTGTATAATGCAATACACCCGGAGCTTTATGTTCATTCAACTTAAATGAAACAACGCCTGTGTCCTCAAATTCGATCATGTTGTGATGATTAACATTTGCAAGTTGAGCATGCAGGATTTGCATATCACCAAGTAAGTAATACACTACATCTATAAAATGACTAAACTGTGTGAAGAGTGTTCCCCCATCCAAATCCTTAACGCCTTTCCAGTCTGATGACAGGTAATAGGAGTCGCTTCGGTTCCAATAACAATTGACAGAAACTGAAAGTATCCTGCCTAATCTTTTCTGCTCAATTAACTGCTTCACTGCCTGAACGGGAGGGTTAAAGCGGTTCTGTTTAACAACAAAAAGATTTTTACCTGATTTCAAAGCTACATGGATCATGTTTTCACAATCCACCTTCTTTATGGCCATTGGTTTCTCAACCAAAACATGTTTACCAGCATGAAGTGCCGCGATAGCAATTTCCGCGTGTGAATAGTTGGGCGTACAAATAGAAACAATCTGAATCGATTCGTCCCGCAACAAAGCTTCAAGCGAGGGAAATGTTTTTGCAGCAGGATATTCAGAAGTAAATCGTTCAGCTCTGTCTTTTTTTATATCATACGCACTTACCAGGCGAGCCTCCGGATGTTCTGAGATAAACCTGGCATGTCGTTCTCCTATTTTCCCATATCCAATGATGGCAAAAGAGATCATGCTTTACCCTTCTTCTTTGGACTAATTCCTTTTTTTTGCACTTTGACAGTTTCCGTTGCATACACAGGCACGACAGGCGGAGGGGTAGTCAACCATATATACAAACCGTATAATAATACAAGAACAATCACAAGGGAAAAAATCAGTGATATGACTTCCCCTATATGGTATGATTTGGGATTGAATATAAATTTGATTTCATGGTCACCTGCAGGTATTTTCATAGCCCGCAATAAATAATTAGCTCTGAAGTGAGTTGCTTCTTTACCATCAATAAATGCTTGCCAACCTTTATTCGGACCATACCAGATTTCTGAAAAAACAGCTAACTGTTCAGAAGCTGCTGTCGACTTATATACAAGTTGATCGGGTGCATAACTGGTCAATACAATCTGGCCATTTTTTGAAGGATCAAAACCCGAGATCTCATTGTTAAATTCTTTGTGCACAAATACATTTTGGCTCAGGTCAACTGTATCGATCGCATTTAACTCCTCCGTATTTGTGTTGACCACGTTAATATTTTCCACAAACCATGCATTTCCTAATGCAGTTGGATTGGGTCGAACCATAGGTTTTTCTTCCTGGTCATTGATAATAAAATATTTAGCATTGAGCATATTCAATGCATTCATATTGCCTGCGCCGATGTACCGATCTATAAGGTCCTGATACCGCTGAAATTTGGCAGGACTATAACCACCAATTGTCCTGTGATGGTATGATGCCATGGATGAGTTAAAGGGATCCTGTGTGACATCATGTACACGATAATGAAGAGATTTATCCTGTAGTATTTGTTGATCTACAGGTCTCGGCTCAAAAATAGCATCCACATTGCGTGTGGGTTGGAAATCTTCTGTTGAAACATATCTGCGACCAATAGCCCATAAGTCCGCAATGATAAACAGACCCAGTCCGGATAGTAATAACCATTGTTTGATTTTACCCTGGTGATAAACCCAAATCACTGCTGAACACAATAATACCCAGATCAATGATCGCCAGGCATCCGCAGTTAGTGCCGACTTCCGGTCTTTGATAAGTGCTTCTACATTCCAACCTTGTCCTGCAAGTCTTTCATCACTTGCGCCTCCAAATGACATGAAGGAAGATCCTAAAAGTGCAATCAATAAGCTTAATCCCCCTACTACACCAAGTGCAATCCAGATGGGACGCTGAAATGATTTTTGATGGCCTTTCATAAAACCACCTAGACCAAGTGCGGCACCTATCGGGATCAATAGAGCGGTTAAACTCAGAATTGAACTGGGGGCTCTGAATTTATTGTACAAGGGTAATAAATCGAAAAGTGGTTTATTCAGTAATGAGAAATGTTTTCCCATGGAAAGCAGTATCGAAAGAATAACTGCGCCTAATAACCACCAACGTAATGATGGCCGCATATAAAAGAGTCCAAATACAAAGAGAAAAAGGACAGATGCACCGATATAAACCGGACCGGCCGTAAATGGTAAGATGCCGTAATAAAGCGGCATACCAAAATTTACATTTACACCTTTTGATGTAAGGTCTTTCACAACGGCAGCATTATCTGAAAGTGTTTCAGATCCACTTCCACCTGCTCCCCGAGGAACGAACATAGCAATGACATCCTTCACACCATTACTCCATCTCATTGCATATTCCCATTCAAGGCCCTGAACACTGGAGCCTTCGCTTGCCTGTTGCAATGGTGTTTCGAGCACAGGACCGCCACGCATGGTATCCGAACTCATTTCAACTGTCGTCCACATTTTTGAAGCGTAAGAACCAAGAGAAACTACAACCCCTGCAAGCAGAACTGCTGACGCCTTTGCAAAAGATGAAAAGTCCTTCCTTCGAATGGCCAGGACAAACATTACCAGTACGTAAGCAATGAGGAACATTCCGAGATAGTAGGTCATCTGGATGTGGTTGTTAAATAAACTCAATCCCATCCCCACCGCAAATAGAACTGCACCGGCAAAGTATTTTTTTTGATACGCCAATATGGTACCAGCGATCACATAGGAGCTATACACGATGGTCATGAACTTACTCATGTGACCTGTTTCGTAGAGTACAAGCTGGTTGGTAGTGAGTCCGAAAGCAATCC
>JAYUXX010000485.1:0-2844 GCA_043752765.1 Saprospiraceae bacterium
GATAGAAATTGCACGGAAGGTTTGTTGCTGATGGCAAAGGGTACCATGAATAAAAGCCCAAATATCAGGGCAGTAAGTAATAAAAACAGGGTTTGTATCCTTTGAATCATAGATTTGATTTAAAAAAATGGTTTTTGATCTTAAAGCGGAGAGTTAGGGATTCGAACCCTAGAGACCCTTTTGGAGTCTACACACTTTCCAGGCGTGCGCCATCGACCACTCGGCCAACTCTCCTAAACTTTCAATTTGACTTCAATGACGGGCGGAAACTCCCTGCACATCTACCAAAGTGCCCGCAAATTTAACCCATCTTTCTAAATACATCGCACGCATTCAAATATGTCAATCTGGCAACTTCTATAACAGATGAGCTGAGACTTAATGCCACCCTTTCAGCAACCAGGGTCAAATAGGCTGCTTCATTCCTTTTTCCACGATAAGGTGAGGGAGCCAGATACGGAGCGTCAGTCTCAAGAACAAGCATACTCTTCGGTAATTGGGGCAACAATTCATCTAACCCCGATTTCTTAAAAGTCACCACCCCACCTATTCCAACCTTAAATCCCATTTCATAAATCCTCATTCCCTGCAGGTAGTCCCCACCAAAACAATGAAATATCCCACGCAACTTATCGTCTTGATGACGTTCAATAATTTCAATTGTGAGATCAAGAGATTCTCTGGAATGAATAATAATGGGGAGGTCAAATTCTTTCGCCCAATTTATTTGTTGTTCGAAGGCTTCAATTTGAAAATCCTTAAATTTTGTATCCCAGTAAAGATCAATTCCCGTTTCACCAATGCCAACATAGTTGCCACTTTTAAGTTGTGGCTTCATTATGTCCAATTCTTTCTGAAAATCCTCTTTTACCGAACAAGGATGCAATCCCATCATTGGAAAACAATTCAAAGGAAATTCTTCCACAAGATTTCGCATCGAAATTATACTTTGAGCATCAATATTCGGTAGCATCATTTGTTGCACGCCTGCATCGATAGCCCTTCTTACCATCTCTGTTCGATCGTGATCAAAGTCCGGTGCATACAAGTGGCAATGTGTATCAATAAATCTAATCTGTGAGCTTTCCATTAATATTACATGTCAATGACTTCGAAAAAACAAAAATACTACGTGGTTTGGCAAGGCCACCATCCGGGTATTTATACAAGTTGGGATAAATGTCTTGCTCAGGTAAAGAACTTTCCAAACGCATTGTATAAATCCTTTAGTACCCGGGAAGAAGCAGAAGAAGTTTATACATCAGCTCCGGCTTTTAAAAAGAAAACGGGTGCTGTAAAAATGGTTTCGGCCAAACCCCTTAAGAGTTCCATTATCAGTTCCAGTATCAGTGTTGATGCGGCTTGCAGCGGGAACCCGGGACTCATGGAATACAGAGGTGTCTGGACTTCCGACAAAACAGAGTTATTTCACTTCGGCCCTGCTCGCAATGGAACAAATAATATTGGAGAGTTTCTTGCGATTGTACATGCTCTTGCATGGTTACAAAAAAAGAATGATGACAAGACACCCATCTATACAGATTCAAAAACTGCCCTGTCTTGGGTAAAGCGAAAAAAAGCAAACACGAAATTAAAGCCTGATAAAACAAATGCCCAACTCTTTGATATGATTACAAGGGCAGAAGCATGGTTGAAAAAAAACGAATGGAAAAATCCGTTACTGAAATGGGAAACTTCAACTTGGGGAGAAATACCAGCAGATTTCGGACGCAAATAGAATTCGTAAATAACATTACGATGTTTTGATAAATCGCATGGGATGGTTTACATCTACTTCACCTTTCTTTATTTTTTCAAGTTTTCGGTTGATCATTCGCCTTTTTAAGGGTTTCATTCTGTCAATGAATAAAATACCTTCAATATGATCGTATTCATGTTGGATCACACGTGCATTGACTGCATCAAATGTTTCTGTATGTTCAACCCAATCCTGATCCATATACCGAATCCTGATGGTGGGGTTTCTTTCGATCTCAACATGTATATCCGGAATGCTCAGACAACCTTCTTCATAGAGCCAGGGTTCGCCATTTTCATCTAGCAATTCCGCGTTGATAAAAACTCTTTTGATGCCAGAGGTACTGTCGTTTTTTTTATCCAATTGAATCGTATCCAACACAAAGAGTCTGATATCTTTTCCCACCTGCGGTGCTGCGAGTCCTACTCCCTTGGCACTATACATCGTCTCATACATATCTTCGATGAATTGGGCCAGGCCAGGATAATCCCGTGTAATAGCTAACGATTTTTTTCTTAATACGGGTTGACCGTAGGCATAAATAGGTAAAATCATATATGTCCCAGATATTCTTGTAAAATGACAATAGCACTTGTCTTGTCCAGCAGCTCTTTACTATGTCGCTTACTTTTCTTGACTCCACTTTGATAAATAATTTCTCTTGCCCGCATAGATGAAAATCGTTCATCATGCAGCTTTAGTTCAATTTTAGGGAAATCCTTTTTTAAAACAGATATAAACGCATCAAGCTTAAGCTTAAAATTCCTGTCCCCCCACTCTCCTTCCAGAAACGGATATCCCACGACAAAACCATCAACCGGCTCTTTTGCCGCATAAAGCTTAAGAAATGAAAGGAGATCTGCGGTCTTTTGAGTTTCAAGTCCCTGGACAATTATCTGAAGAGGATCCGTGACAGCCAATCCTGTGCGCTTCAACCCATAGTCAATGCCTAAAATTCTCCCCATCAACTTCCAAAGATATAGGCCTCATTGGTATTATCTAAAATCCTTCTTGGTACGAGCTCTAAATAAAAGAACCCCCTTCACTTGCGCGAAGAGGGGTCCCATCCCAAAAACAGTAAATTT
>JAYUXX010000486.1:0-7002 GCA_043752765.1 Saprospiraceae bacterium
TTGGCTTTACTACCAGGTTGATGATAGCTGTAATCAAAATAGTGACTGGAATTAAAAGTTCGATCACCTCACTGTTGACTGTAATAATGGACAATGAGGATAATACAAGCGTAATGCTGTGCCCAATCGTAAAGGCCGTCACAAGGATTAAAATTTTCTTCCATTCATAGGAAGAATAGATGGAGCATAAGGCGATTAAGAAAAGGATGTGATCGTATCCATTTAAATCAAGTATATGATCAAAACCCAGTTCGAGGTAAGAGCCAAACATAAAAAGTGATTTCGATGCTAAACTATGACAGTCAGGGGAATTCCATTCAGGAGAGGCTTGCTATATTCGCACTTTATTTAGATTTTATACAAATAGCCTAAATTGAACGTCAAATCTGCCATAGATCTATCATCCAGAGAGAACAGCCGTATTGTGCGGTTTGAAGATAGCTTTATTGCAGGCAAGCTGATGGCGATGGGCATTCTACCCCAAGCGCAAATCGAGCTAGTCAGACGGAATGCCTTGGGTCAAACATTTGTGTACAGGATCAATAGCCGGTTCAAAATAGCCTTAAGAAGAGACGAAGCGATCACCATAATTGTAGAAACTGTATGATCCCACCTTCGCTGACAAGTCCAAAATTGATCCTAATGGCCGGAAACCCTAATTCCGGCAAATCCACTTTATTCAATGTCCTCACAGGTCTCAATCAACGGGTGGGAAATTATCCGGGCGTCACAGTGGATAAAAAGACTGGATCCATGGACCTCCTTTCCAAACAGGACGTCACATTATTAGATCTGCCAGGCGCTTACAGCATGTATCCTTCCTCAGCGGATGAACGAATTGTAGTCCGTCAATTTCTCGAAAGCAGTTCCAAACCTGACATGGTGCTCTATGTTGCGGATGTCAGCCAGCTCGAAAAACAACTCCTACTCTTAACACAGATAAAAGATCTGGGTTATCCGGTTATTCTGGCATTAAATATGGCTGATGTACCCGGGGTAACCATACAAACTCAATACCTGGAAGAACATCTAAAGATCCCTACCGTATTGATCTCTGCAAAGACAGGAATGGGGATAGCTGCCTTGAAAATTCAGTTAGCCTCGATCCTCAATTTAGAAGGCCCTGAACCAGATCCCTACTATAAACTCTCACTTCAGGAAAAGAAACTGAATGATCACTTTCAGGATTCGCTGGGCACGACGACGGAATATGGACGGTTGTTGACCATACATCACCACGCGTGGCTTGAAAGTGTGCCGAAGCAGATTAAAACTGATATTAAAGAGTGGTCAGAAAAGCAGGGATTCAATTCTATACAGGCCCAGATCCAGGAGACTATGGTGCGGTATGACAAGTTTACGCCTGTCATTAAGAAAGCACTGCATCTTGATGAACGTGGAGCGGGTGCCAGGGTAACGGACAAAATAGACCGATGGGTTATGCATCCGGTACTCGGGTCAATTATTTTTTTCATCCTGATGTTATTAATTTTTCAGGCAATTTTTGCGTGGGCTTCCGGGCCAATGGATTTCATTGAATTTGGCATGGGCAAGCTGTCCGAACTTATTAGCTCGGTACTGCCTTCTGGATGGGTTGTAGATCTCATTACAGAAGGACTTCTGGCAGGGCTTACGGGGATCCTTGTATTCATTCCACAGATCGCTATCCTTTTCTTGATGATTGGTATTCTTGAAGAGATAGGATATATGGCCAGGGCGGTAAGCATGTTTGATATGATGATGCGAAAGTTTGGATTGAATGGCCGCAGTATTGTTGCTCTTGTATCAGGAGGGGCTTGTGCAATACCTGCTATCATGAGTACCCGGAATATTAGTAACTGGAAAGAACGGCTTATTACGATCATGGTGACTCCTTTTATAAGTTGTTCTGCCCGCATACCTGTGTATGCAATCCTGATTGGGTTTGCAGTTCCTCAGGGGAGGATATGGGGATTTGAGCAACAAGGCTTTGCTTTGATGGGATTATACGGAATTGGCATTGCAGCAGCTTTGATTGCGGCGTACATTCTCAAAAAGGTGTTGCGCTCAGAAGACAGGAGTTTCCTTATGATGGAACTTCCAGTCTATCGTCCACCTGCAGGGAAAAATCTTTTTTTTCTGGTCTTTGAAAAAACAAAATCGTTTGTGTTAGGTGCCGGTAAAATTATCCTCATGGTATCGCTGGTACTGTGGTTTCTTGCAAGTTTTGGACCTCGAAAGAGCGAAACTGTTTCCCAAAATGATTCTAAGGAGCAGGCTGGAGAAAGTAAACTCGCACTAAAAGATTCGTATGCCGGCATCCTGGGAAAATGGATCGAACCTGCAATAGCGCCTTTAGGGTTCGATTGGAAAATGGGAATTGCTTTGATCACTTCATTTGCTGCACGTGAGGTTTTTGTTGGGACTATGGCTACTATTTATAGCATTGAAGATGATGGGGATGTGGCCTCTATACGTTCCCGAATGGCCGCTGATCGCCACGAACTCACGGGAGCTCCGGTTTACAATCCGGCCACTACCTGGTCACTCCTGATCTTTTATGCTTTTGCTATGCAATGTATGAGCACACTCGCTATCGTCAAAAGAGAAACCCGCTCATGGAAGTGGCCTATTATTCAATTTTTTATGATGACTGGTCTTGCCTACATAGCCAGCTGGTTTGTATATCAGTTGCTTAAGTAGGTTATTATTTCGAAGGTTGGTTGGGTGTTCATCCATCAATATTCGCATTTGCTTTTTCTTACCTTCGCGCCTCGTGAATCCAAATAAAGAAATGATCCTCGTCACCGGTGCAACTGGTCAGATCGGTACCGTATTAACAGATGCACTCCGTCAGACCTATGGGAAGGATAATGTAGTCGCCACAGACATTAAAAAGCCGGAAGAATATTCAGGCCTTTTTGAGATGTTGGATATTCTTAATGTACAGCGCATTGTGGAAATTGTCAGAGATTACAACATCACCACCATTTATCACCTCGCAGCAATACTTTCAGCAAGCGGCGAATGGAATCCTCAAAAAACCTGGAACGTCAACTTCAATGGTTTTCTTTCTATCCTTGAGATATGCAAGTCGGAAGGACTGTCGAAAGTTTTTTTCCCGAGCACAATCGCTGTTTTTGGAACCACAACTCCGCGTGAGATGACACCCCAACATACATCCATGATACCATCTACTGTATATGGTATTTCAAAAACTGCCGGAGAATTATGGTGCAATTATTATTTTGACAGGTATGGATTAGATGTTCGATCTGTTAGATATCCCGGGATCATAAGTTATCAATCGATGCCGGGGGGGGGTACCACCGATTATGCAGTTGATATTTTTCACCAGGCTATTCAACACAAACAATACACTTGTTTTCTGGAAGCCGATACAAAGCTTCCAATGATGTATATGGATGATGCGATCAGAGCTACATTGAAACTTATGTCAGCACCATCTGAAAAAATTAAAATCAGGACTTCCTATAATTTGGCGGCTATGAGTTTTACACCGGCGGAATTGGCAGATGAAATTAAAAAGCATATTCCGGAATTTGAAATCTCCTATGCACCTGATCATCGACAGGAGATAGCTGCATCTTGGACTGAGAGCATTGACGATGCAGAAGCCCGAATGGACTGGGGGTGGGATCATAAATTTGATCTGGCAAGCATGACTACTGAAATGTTGCATCATCTTTCTAAAAAATATAATCATGGCTGAACGAATAGATCAGGAGATACTTGAAGAACTAAGGTTAATCAGAGAAGCAGGCTTATATAAAAGAGAACGTACGATCACTTCGCCTCAGGCTGCTCAAATCACTACCATCGAAGGGGGAGAGGTACTAAATTTCTGTGCCAATAATTATCTCGGACTCTCATCCCATCCACTTGTCATTGAAGCCGCCAAAAAGGCAATTGATTCGCATGGTTATGGAATGTCGAGTGTTCGTTTTATTTGTGGCACTCAGGATATCCATAAAGAACTTGAAGCCAAGGTAGCAGCATGGGTAGGGACAGAAGATGCTATTCTTTATGCAGCTGCATTTGATGCAAATGGAGGTCTCTTTGAGCCATTATTGAATGAAGAAGATGCGATCATTTCAGATCAGCTCAATCATGCTTCTATAATTGATGGCATTCGATTATGCAAAGCAGCACGATATCGTTATCTCAATAACGATATGAATGATCTTGAAGCCAAGTTGATAGAAGCAAAAGGTGCGAGGAGACGACTGATTGCTACAGATGGTGTTTTTTCGATGGATGGAATTATTGCGCAGATTGATAAAATATGTGACCTCGCAGAAAAATATGATGCCATGGTAATGTTGGATGATTGTCATGCAACAGGTTTTGTAGGAAAATCAGGGCGTGGAAGTGCAGAGCATAATAATGCCTTTGGGCGGGTTGATATAATTACCGGAACTTTTGGAAAAGCCCTTGGGGGAGCTTCAGGTGGATTTACCGCAGCCTCTAAACCGGTTATAGATCTTTTGCGTCAACGATCAAGACCTTATTTATTTTCGAATACGCTTGCACCTTCAATTGTGGGTGCTTCGATTGCAGTACTTGACATGTTGAGTGAAACTACTTCACTTCGTGATCAATTAGAAAAAAATACTGCCTACTTCCGCGCAGGAATTTCTGATGCAGGTTTTAATATTGTCACCGGCACTCATCCGATCGTGCCCGTGATGCTTTTCGACGCATCCTTATCTCAACGATTTGCTGATGATCTTTTAAAAGAAGGCATTTATGTAATTGGTTTCTATTATCCTGTTGTGCCACAAGGTCAGGCTCGCATTCGAGTGCAAATTTCTGCCGGCCATACGCGTGAACATTTAGACAAAGCACTTGAAGCGTTTGCTAAAATCGGCAGGAAACATGGTGTGATAAATTAATCCTGAATTACTTCAATTGGTCTAAGATGAGCCAAATTGAAAATCAAATTACACCGACTTGACTACCATTTGATTGGTATCTCCGAATTGTTCTTCAAGGATAATTTCTTTTCCTTTCCGCAATTGCTCAAGAACTCCCTGGTTAGCATGACGAACTGTAATGAGGTCAAGATTTTCCAACTGAGAAAGATGAAAATCCGGCTCAAGTTCAGATGTTAATTTGTCAAGTTTGTCAGGTTCGTTTTTGACACAAATCAGAAAACTTACAGCCGTATTTCGCATCATATTTACTTTAATTCTGTGAGTTGCAATGTGCTCGAATATAAAGCTGATATGATCTTCCGCTACAAAAGAAAAATCACGCGTTGCAATCTGAAATAAAACCTGGTCGGGTTCGACAACAATGATCGGAGGAAGAAAAGGAGTTTCTGTTGAACTAATTTTTGTTCCAAAGACGGAAGGATTATCAAACGGTCGAACATAAAGTGGGATCTTTTTATTCTGCAGTGGTTTTATCGTTTTTGGATGAATGACTTTAGCACCGTAATATGTCATTTCGATTGCTTCGTTATAAGAGATTTCTTCCAGGCGGGCGACTTTTTCAAATCGTTTCGGATCAGCTGTCATTATTCCCGGTACGTCCTTCCAGATAGTAACGGATGAGGCTTCCAGAGCATAGGCTAAAATGGCAGCTGTATAATCTGATCCCTCGCGACCCAATGTGGTACTTTCATTATACCCTGTTGAGCCAATAAATCCCTGCGTAATCACCATGCCGTGATGTATAAGAGCAGGTTTTAAAAAGGTGTCTACAGCTAATTGTGTATTGTCCCAAATAATCCGGGCTTCTCTGAAACTTGAATCTGTTTTTATGAAGCTTCGCGCATCTTGCCAGATGTGTTCTATACCTTGATTTTCAAGATAGGCGCTCACAATTTTTGTGGAAACTAATTCGCCAAATACAATAATTTGGTCGTAATGATAATTGTAATTCGGATGTGGTATTTCTTCGAGGATCCAGTTCAATTCAACCCATAAATCATGCAAGTCATTCATAAGTTGTTTATCCTGACCCGGAAGTAATAACGCACTAATTTCTTGGTGATACTTCTTTAAGTTCTCAACTAGTTGTGGGAGTTGTTCTGGCTGATCATAATGGGTTCTGATTATTTCTTCGAGTGCGTTTGTAGTCTTACCCATAGCCGATATCACGATCGCCAATGGACGATGGTTAGTCATGACAAGAATTTTTGCCACATTCCGAATAGCTTCTGCATCCCTGACGGATGCTCCCCCAAACTTAAAAACCTCCATTTTTAAAAATTAATGATAAGAAAACCTGAATCACGGTTGTCGTTAACGAGTCCGAATTTAGATAAGAATCTATAGACCCGTAGAGATTCGCTATAATATTCAGCCTATAGAGGGTCTTTAGCCAGGGATTTTTAAATTGTTAATTAATTCCCTTTTATTGATATTGTTCCAATACGGGGAACGGATGTCTGAAAACATATATGATTATCTTCACCTTATGGATAGAATAAATTCTGTTTGTGTGTATTGCGGCTCATCAACGGGCGAAAATCCGGTTTACCGCGAAGATGCAATCAGACTTGCGCAACTTTTTGTTAAGAATAATATTCGACTAGTCAATGGGGGAGGAAACATTGGATTAATGGGTATTATGGCGGACACAGTTTTGGTAAGTGGCGGAGAGTGCACGGGGGTGATACCAATGGGGCTCAAGCAAAAAGAAATAGCTCATAAAGGAATGACGGACCTGATTGTGGTTCCGGATATGCACAGCAGAAAGTTAACGATGGTAAATTTGTCTGATGCATTTATTGCATTACCCGGTGGATTTGGAACGCTCGATGAAGTATTTGAAACGCTGACGTGGGCACAGCTTCACCTTCACCATAAGCCAATCATAATCTACAACCCCAATGGCTATTATAATTCTCTGCTTGATCAGGCTAACCGTATGGCTGACGAAGGCTTTCTAAACAAATCTTCAAGAGCTTTACTTATGCATTCTAATAAACTGGAAGACTTGTTGCCGATGCTTAGAAATTTTAAATCTTCTCCGGCGGTTAAATGGTCGGTT
>JAYUXX010000487.1:0-2838 GCA_043752765.1 Saprospiraceae bacterium
AAGAAGTGAAGGGTTTAGAATATTGATTTTAAGTTCAAACTTAAAACACAGGGATGCAAAAAGCTAGAAAGTGATTTTCTCTTTGTTAGATATAACCTGCCAATATAAATATCCTACAATTTTAATTTCATACATAATATAACGACACCAACAATATTTCAAAAAATCCCATACATTTAAAAAAGTGCTTTACCAGAAGCGGAATTTAGAATGTTGAAAACAATTCTATAGACAATAATATGGAATCACGTGGCTACAAAATAGTAGATCCCTATGCAACCTACTTTGTAACTTTTACTGTAGTTGGATGGGTTGATCTTTTTACACGCAAAGCCTGTAAAAAGATTGTTGTGGACAGCTTAAAATATTGCCAGGAAAACAAAGGACTTATTTTATATGCATATGTCATCATGGAGAGCCATATTCATTTGATAGTTGCTGCAAACGAAAGTACAAGTGGATTGTCAGGAATAATCAGAGACTATAAAAGAGCAACCTCCAAGCAAATTCTAAATTGGATTCACAAAGACAATAAACGGGAAAGCAGAAGAGATTGGCTTGATATCATTTTTAAATATTATGGAAAATACAACACGAACAATCAAGTCTATCAAGTATGGAAGCAGAATAACAGACCAAAGGTTTGCCTTCAACCTGCATTTACGCTTCAGAAATTGAATTACATACATAAGAATCCTGTCGTTTCCGGAATTGTAGATAACCCATGTGACTTTAAGTATAGTAGTGCAAGAAATTATGCAGGCTGGGATAATGTAGTATTAAATGTTAATGTGCTTGATTTTGGACCACGTGTCGGTCATGTGAAAGTTATCTAAGACGGATTGTTCCGCTACAAGGTCATCGCATCACTGACGATCTTCGCTTGCTTTTCATCATGAAGTTTTTTGAAGCCTGTTGCAGGAGATGCACTTGTCTTGCGTGATATTAATTTTAACTGGAAATCAGGTAGCTTGGATTGAATATATGTCCATGCACCCATGTTAGCAGGTTCTTCCTGAACCCAATATTTTTCAGCATTACTATACCGCTTAGAAATTTCTTCAAGTTCTTCATGATGCAATGGATAAAGTTGCTCAAGTCGCACAATGACAATACCTTCTGTTGTATTCTTCTGTTTAAATTCTAATAGATCATAATAGATCTTTCCGGTACAGAAAACAACGCGTTTTATTTTTTTTACTTGCGCTGACGGGACGCTATCCTCAAGGATAGGTTGGAATTGTGTTCCCGTATTTAATTCACTTATGGATGACACACATAACGGATGTCTCAGCAGTGACTTGGGTGACATCACTACTAAAGGTTTGCGGAAATTCCACATCATCTGCCTTCTCAATAAATGAAAGAAATTAGCAGGCGTAGAAACATTACAAATGATCATATTCCCATCACCGCATGCCTGAAGGAATCGTTCGGGTCGGGCGCTGGAATGTTCAGGCCCCTGACCTTCATAACCGTGCGGTAATAACAGCACAAGTCCCGACATCCTGTTCCATTTGCTTTCCGCAGCACTGATGTATTGATCCACAATCGTCTGAGCCCCGTTGAAAAAATCACCAAATTGCGCTTCCCACAAAACCAGATGACCCGGACTGGCCAAAGAGTAGCCATATTCAAACCCCAAAACTCCAAATTCCGAAAGCAGAGAATTATAGATCATAAACCTGCCCTGGTTTTCAGAAAGATGATTGAGCCGGTTGTAGGCTGCATAGGTCTCATGATCATAGACGACTGCATGTCTGTGCGAAAACGTGCCACGCTTTACATCCTGTCCACTCATACGAACATTCATCCCCTGTATCAGCAAACTCCCGTAGGCTAAAAGCTCTCCTAGAGCCCAGTCAATCTTTCCTTCATCTATCAGTTTTTGTTTGGATTTATATACCCGCAAGATTTTACTCAATGGATTAAAATCATCCGGAAGTTTATGAAGACCAGAAAGTAGATTCCGCACTTCCTCCTCCGGTATGCCTGTCTTAGGAATAGAAAGCATATCCTCAAGGGAGGCATTCTTTTTTAACTGCTTCCACGCTAATTCAGGCTCCTGATATTCATAAGGTAGTTTATGTTCTTTAACCATCTCGAGTCGTTTCTGAAGATCGTCCCAGAAGTTCTTTTCGAGGTCTTCAGAAAGCTTCGCCTCCACATCTCCTCTGCTGGCAAGTTTTTGAACATATAACTCACGGGGATTTGGATGGCTAGAGATTTTCTCATACATCTCAGGTTGCGTGAATTGCGGATCATCGCCCTCATTATGACCATGTCGTCTGTAACACACCATATCAATGAAAACATCGCAATTGAATTTCATCCGATATTCAGTAGCGAGTTTTGTAGCAAAGACCACGGCTTCCGGATTATCACCATTGACATGAAAGACGGGAGCCTGTACTAAACTAGCTGCCGCTGTACAATAGGTAGAGGAACGGGCATCATCAAAATCAGTTGTGAAACCGATCTGATTATTGATCACAAAATGAATCGTACCTCCAGTGAAAAATCCCTCCAGTTGTGACATCTGCACAGTCTCATAAACAATCCCCTGACCTGCGGCCGCTGCATCTCCATGAATCAGGATAGGTACAATTTTACTATAATCAGATCCATAGAGAAGATCAGCTTTCGCCCGTGCGAAACCCTCTACAACCGGGTCTACGGATTCCAGATGAGAAGGATTCGGTACTAATTTGAGATGAAGTGTCTTGCCATTCTTTCCTTCAACCTGTGACGAAAATCCAAGGTGATACTTAACATCGCCATCTCCAAAACTTTGTTCGGGCATCATGTTGCCTTCGAACTCATTGAATATTTGTTCGT
>JAYUXX010000488.1:0-15698 GCA_043752765.1 Saprospiraceae bacterium
ATCAGTATGCCTTGAGCATCGTAGCAGCGAAGCATTTGTTTTTTGTTTGTGCTTTCTATCTCATGAGGGAGCATGACAGAGATGAAATCAGCAGCAGGGTTAGGGGAACAAACTAGTTGTGGTAGTTGCGTTGATTGAGCAATCGGTTCGAAAGCATCAGTGATATAATGTGTTAACCCAACACAACCAGGTTCCAGGCAACCATCAGCACCAACCACCAATACCCCTATATTGGGGTTGAGTGCGCCTACAGAGTTCGTATCAAACACGGTGCCCGTGGCAGCGATTCGCCCATCGGCCATTTCGCAAATGTCGAGCATCTCTAATTGTGGTGACCATGGACGTTGTATGGAATCTGAGTAATGTCGCTCCCAAAGAATCTCACCGCCTTCTGTGGCTCTGAAAAGCCAACTTTTGCCCCTGCCTCCATCCTTTTGATAAAACCCGCACCCCAGTATGTCACCGTTTGCTGCGGTAATTATCCTATAGACATAACGCACTGATACATCGTTCCATTCATGCCTCCAGTTGGTTTGCCCTTCATTATTTATTCGATGTAGTTCATTAAACTCAAAAGCGATATTAGGGTCGGAAGTAAAGGTGTCCCGGCTCCACATCACTGCTCCCCCACCGCCAGACAGGGGGGTAGCAGTAGGCAGCTGTCGAAGATACTTGTTATAATTCACCATCTTGCTCCAGACAGGGTTGGCATGCTCGTCTATTTTGTGCACAATGGCATTATAGCGATAGGTGCCATAGAGCCAATGGTAGTAGTAGCCGATTACCATGGATGTTAGTAAATAATTTCCATCTTCGGCGCGGGCAAGGCTGCCATAACCAACTGTTTGAAAGAAAGTGTCTGGGACGATTTTGTTGAGAATAAGATTTCCAACTGAGTCAGTTTTTATAATTCGTATCCAACCTTCAGCATTTTTCCATGGTTCACCAGGGGACAAGGGTTTTCCTTCGGTAAGATAAAGCATAATATCTCCTGACGGAGTTTCAGCAATACCATCACCGTACACATGAAACTCGAACAAGTCAGGATAATAATTGATCCATACCATTTCTAAATCTTTATCCAATTTTGCGATAAATGTCCTCATCCTGGTATTAATGAAGTCAGCCCATTCTCCTGTAAGAAGGATGTGCTGATCAGCAGTGAGGCAATACCCTCCTCGTTCAGCAATTGCCATATCTATTTGGGGGCCGTCCATTTCGATTTGCTTGACAATTTTCCGGGTGTTGGGATCAATTTTAATGATCTGGGGTTTCCTGTACCCTTCTGCGTTGCCATATAAATTAGTTACATAGATATAGTTATCAATACTCCAAATATTATTACTATTGTCATATCCAAACATGTTCTGCGGATTAGTGTCGAATGATTTGATAAATGTCTCAGAAGGCTGGGCAGAAATACTTAAAGACGCCAGCAATCCGAACGCGGTGAAAAATACTCTTATGCGCATGATAGTGACAATTAAAGCCGTGCAGCAGATAGTCCTATCTGCTGCACGGCAGGGTTAATGATTTAATGCTGAATAGCAATCTTCTGGCGAGCAATGACTTTGTCTTGATCCTG
This sequence comes from Saprospiraceae bacterium, assembly GCA_043752765.1. GTDB lineage: Bacteria > Bacteroidota > Bacteroidia > Chitinophagales > Saprospiraceae > Opimibacter. Next base: position 1,586 of record JAYUXX010000488.1, read on the forward strand.
CAAGCTGAGCAGGTACAATCCTGACGGTAGAGCTTGTACTGAGATAGCAATGCTATTTCTATCCAGCACACTGATACGTTGCACCATGATACCTGTGGCCATGTCCCTCAATTCGAGCACTTGGCTACCGGCCATGACAATTCCCTGTGGCACTTGCACATATAGTACATCGCTAACTGGGTTAGGGGACAATTGCAAAGATCCGAACAAAGAAGGCTGTTTTGTGGGCGGGGCATTGCGTTCGCCGCCCAGATTAGGCAATTTCGGCATGAATACCTGACCTGTCAGGATGCCCAAAATACTTTGGGCGTACCCGGCTTCCTGGCTGGAAGATTCCGCTACGGCTAGCAAAGTTGCCTCCTGGGTGTTATTAAGCAAAAAAGCTGGGTTGCTGAGTCGTTCAGTATTAATATTTTGCACTTGCACAAAATGCTGGTCGTCAACAGTGGTTTGTGGAAAGTTTTGAAGCAGCGTATTGGCTGCTGCAAACTGTGCTTGTTCCAATTTGGCCCCCACCATGCGGCGACGGTTAGCAGGATTCATGTCCTCATTGAGAAGAGTTTCAACGGCAGACCAATTATTGAGTGCCGCATATTCCCGGACAAGCTCGCTGGTAATATGTTCCCGCTGCATCACTAAACTTTGTGTCACTAATCACGAAAAGTGTACCACCAGTTTGCACCAATAGTGTACCACCGGTAAATCATAACTTAATCGATGTTGTTAATTTGGGTTAAGAAATCTTTGATCCGATAGCTTTCGCCGGAGAACTTTAAGATGTGTGCATGGTGTACGATTCTGTCGATGATTGCCGAAGCCATGACTTTGTCGCCAAGGATAGCACCCCAATCTTCAAAGTTTCGGTTTGAGGTAAAGATGGTTGATTTGTGTTCGTAGCGGTGTCGAATGATCTCGAAGAAGTCGTCAAGCGCCTGAGGGTTTAGTACTCGAAAACCGATTTCGTCGAGGATTAGGAGGTCTGGGGCGAGGATTTGCTGGATGATATGTCGGTGCGAGTTGTCGACACGGCCTTGTGCGAGCCTTTCGAGCAGGGAGTGGAGGTGTGAGAAGGCAACGGAATATCCTTTGCTGACAGCCTCGAGTCCGATGGCGTTTGCCAGGTGCGTTTTTCCGGTACCTGGCTTACCGATGAGGATGATGTTTTTGTGCTCTTCGACAAAGCGGCAGGCGCGGATTTCGGCGAGCAGTTTTTTGTCGACCTCGGGCTGGAAGTTGGGGTCGTAGTGTTCGAACGATTTTTGGGTGTTGAGTTTGCTCTTGACGAGCCGCTGCCGCAGGACATTGGCTTTTCGCTTGACACACTCGTCCTCGATGAGCATCTCAAAAAATTCGAGATAGGAGAGTTGTTGTTCCTGAGCAGCCTCATTGTGCTGTTTTAGGGATTGTAGGACGGCGGACATGCGGAGGTACTTGAGCTTGTTCTCTAATTGTTGCATAATATAAAAAGTTGAAAGTGAAATAGATAGCAGTTTATTGAAAGGTTTATCGAGCAAGTTGGTCGTAGATGCTTAGGTCGTGCGCCATTCCTCCGGCACCTGGGGGTGGCGCGGAGAATTGGATGGGTGGGGAGTGTTCTAGGATGGCACAGATGTCGCGCACAGAGCGGAAAGAGCAGAGCCCGTGATCCAGCGCCCGACGGCAGGCCTCCCGTACGCGCTCTGGCGGGTGGAGGCGGCACAGGGAGAGCAGGCCGCGCACTTTGTCTTTCCAATGGCCGACATGGTTTTGTTGCATCCTGTGCATGAGCTCAAGGGCTTCGGGGCCGATCTCCCGCTCAACGCGCTGGGCGTAGTGTTCTGGCCCGTGCAGCTGTTTGTGCGGTGGCAGGTGCGCGTTTTGCGTCACATACTGGCCTTTGTCGGTGTTCAGGGCGCGGTGCAGGGCAACTTCCTGTCCGTCAAGAGAAATGCGCAGCAGCGATCCGTTGGAATACAGCCGCAGGGTTTGCCCCACCAAGGTGTAGGGCACCGAATAGTAATTGTTCCTAAAAATGATGTGGCCAAACCGGGTCGCTTTGCGCTCCTCGACATGGTAGAATTCGTATCGGAGTGCGGGCAAGGGCAGCAGGGCGGTACGCTCGGTTTGTTGCCATACTTCGAAGGGTACACGCTTGGTGGTGCCGTGGGTGCGGCAGTTGGCAACGGTGTCCGTCCAAGTGTACAGGTCAGGAGCAAGGCGTTCAAAATCCCGATGGCCCAGGCCAAGCAAGAAGTTGTTCTTCACATACTTCACGCTGCTTTCCACCTTGCCCTTATGTTCTGGCTTACGCACACGGCAAGGCACAGCAGCAGACCCGTAATGCGCTAAAAATGCCGCGTATTGCTCTTGTATGAGCGGTTCGTAAAAATCAGGGACTGTTACGCCGGCCTTCAGGTTGTCTAGGCGGACGATGCGCGGCGACCCGCAAAAAGCCTCAAAAGCGTGGATATGGCAACGGATAAAAGTCTCCACGGACTGGTTCGTCACGGCTTCAAAATACCCAAGACGAGAATGCGACAGCACCATGCAAAAGACCCAAGCCTTGATTTTTGTGCCACCCGGTTGCTCAAAAACTCCCAGGTAGCCAAAGTCAACCTGCGCTTCTTCCCCGGCCGCCGAGTGCATCGGGACGAACGACTCGCGATCGGCTTTTATATCACGCACCAGCCGACTTACGGTAGCGTAAGACACTGACAATGAGTGCTCTTTGACCAGTTTTTTGTGGATCAGTTCCGCTGTCCAGTCCCCGGCCACCAAATCTTTGATCTGCTGTTCGTGGGGCAACAACTTCTTGTCCCGATGGTAGCCAGAACGGGGCGGGCCATTCAACATATCTTGCTCGATCCGTTTGATCACCTTGCGGTGAATACCCAATTGTTCAGCGATCTTACGCCTACTGGCACCTTTTGATAATAAGGTCTTGACTGTGGTGTGTATGTCCATACCGTACATAATATCCCGAATTTTGTTCGGGATAAGTTATGATTTACCGGTGGTACACTATTGGTGCAAACTGGTGGTACACTTTTCGTGATTAGTGACACTTTAGTCGTGTTGATACTCAGGAAGAAAACCGCGTTCCATTCATGGTCTACATGGATGAGTTTCACAACTTCACTACACTTTCCTTGGTCAATATGTTTTCCGAATTACGCAAGTTCAAAGTCGGTATGACCTTGGCTCATCAGTACATGAATCAGCTGGATGATGATATCAAGAGCGCGGTACTCGGTAATGCTGGGACGGTTATTTCATTCCGCATAGGAACGGAGGATGCCATGCACATGTCCCAAGAGATGTACCCGGAATTTGATCTTGAAGACTTCATTAACCTTCCTAACTACAAAATCTATCTGAAACTCATGATCGACGGCAAGCCAAGCCGGCCGTTCAGTGCAATCACTACTCGGCACTCCGAGACCAATTAAGTGCAAAAACACCACTTGCCAATCTGGCAACTTCTGCCGTCTACGCATTCCTTCCTGATTCGAATACAATGGGTTTAGAAAATTCTTTCACAATCTAAACCAAACAATTCACCTATGGCAACCTGGACACGTTTACCGCAAGAACAGGATGATCAGGACTATTGGTTCGCTGGTTCGTGTTTCCTTACACACGGCGTATCGACTAGCCTTAGCTCTGAGGAAATCCTTTTTATCCGCACCGATCTCCATGAGTATGTAAAAGAGAAACAAGGAATAGATTACCTACAAGTCTACGAAAGAGACGATGGCTTACGAGTATGGGTAATAGATCAAATTCCAAAATGCGAACTCAACGATCATCCCGGCTCTCACAATCACTTTACTCTGCTGTTTCCCAAAGAGTATTGAGATTGTAATCCGTGGATAAAGAAGCATATGCACACGTAACAAATTTCTTCACATCAAATCTTTTTCTTATGCCAAAAGGTGTATCGCGCACTGTCGAATCGACTCCTGCGCAAGATCGTATCACAGCAGCCGAGGCCGCTATCCGTAAACTTCAATTCGATAAACGTAAGATCGACCTGGAAATCCAAAAGTTCCAGCTAGATATCGAAGCGGCGAAAGAAGAACTGGAAGCATGAGCTGCGGTAAACTTCTCGCTCCTGCAAAGGGACCAAGGGAAGTTTTATTAAACCATACCAACGGCAAAATCGCCGTTGGTTTTTTGTTTTCCGACACCTTATATATAGGTGTCCGATTTACACTCTCTCCACCTATATCATTTCCAAAAAATCAACAGCGGAGCCTACCATTTCCATTCACTTGCCAGTCTGACAATTTCTACCGTCTACACGCTTCTCCTTGATACAGATATACTCCGGTTTAGAATATTCTTTGACAATCTAAACCGGTTTAAGATGAAAAACCCACCATTATTAATGCTATCAGAGGTAAAGGTTTCGTACCGAAGCCAAACACTCTTGGCACACAAGCCCAAAATCAGTTCATCGAAAGATGCTGAAAAAGTCCTCCGTGAAAATTGGAGCGACGACATTGAATTACTAGAAGAATGCAATGTCTTGTTCCTCACCAAAGCCAACCAGGTAAAGGGAATTTATCGGGCATCCCGAGGCGGTACTTCCGGTACCGTCGTTGACCTTAAGATCATTTATGCAGCCGCTCTCAAAGGAATGGCGGCAGCGATTATCCTAGCGCACAATCATCCGTCCGGTCACCTGGAACCAAGTCGCGCTGACATCGACCTTACCAAAAGGTTACGTGATATAGGTTTGGTGCTTGATTTGCCAACTCTTGATCATTTGATCCTTGCCCCCAACGAGGGCTACTACTCCTTTGCTGATAACAGCCTGATCTGAATTTTCACCACATAAATTTCTTCAGTATGAAAAACAATACGACAGTAGCCGAAACCCCTATGCCTAATGGTACCGGTAAGGACAATGATTTGTACCAACAAGTGACCAACAAGATTATCGCATTGATCGAGAAAGGAGTTGCTCCCTGGAGGAGAACCTGGAGTACCTATGGTCTGGCCCGTAATTATGTGACCCGACATATCTACACTGGTATCAACCTGATCCTGATGAACAACACACCACACCCAATTCCATATTTTATGACTTGGAAACAGGTAAAAGATATGGGAGGACAAGTACGCAAAGGTGCCAAAGCGGAAATGGCCATTTTCTTTAACATCTACTATAAAGACTGTTACGACCACACTTTAGACAAGGAAGAAGCCTATAAACAGAGAGCTGCAGGTGAAGAAATTCAAGTGTTGAAGTTCATCCGGTATTACAATGTCTTTAATGTTGCCGACATCGAAGGAATCAAGTTTGAGATTCCGGAGATTGAATCAAGGCCGAATGAGAAAATTGTATGGTGTGAAAACATCATTGAAAATATGCCTAACCGTCCTGAGTTGAAAAGTGTTGACGGCAACCGTGCATTCTACTCTCCGACACTTGATTTTGTGAATATGCCCGACATCAAGCAGTTTGAGACACCGGAGGATTACTATGCAACCTTTTTCCATGAACTGACTCATGCCACGGGTCACGCTTCGCGGCTGGCGCGGGAGGAAGTTATGAACCCGCATGTCTTTGGTAGTAAACCGTATAGTCGTGAAGAGTTGGTTGCGGAAATAGGTGCTTCATTTCTTTGTTCAAGTGTTCACATAGACTATGACAGCATCATGGAGAACAATGCGGCCTACCTTGCCGGATGGTTAAAGGTCTTGAAAGAGGACAGTAAGTTCATTTTCAAAGCGGCTGCGGAAGCACAGAAAGCGGCGGACTACATCTTGAATCGGCACTCTGTAGATAGTGGGTAAATGGGCTATCAAACAATGAAATAAAAGCAAATCCCTTGCACAACATAACGTTGATGCAAGGGATTTTTTAGAAAATTTGACTAACAATTAATTCTTTACCACTTTCTGACTCCAAGTTGTCCCGGACTCCGTCACCACCTTGATGAGGTAAACACCGTTCGGATATTGCGAAGTCAAAATTACATATTCATTAGAACCTAAATTAGATTGTTGTGTTTGCTCTATCACTAGACGACCAAGTCCATCAAAAACTTTAAAAGAAACCTTTTCTGCTTTAGATGTTTCGATCCTTAGAGTCAAATTATTACTGAAAGGATTAGGGTAGACGCTTATTGAGTTTGATTTGGCATTACCTGAATCACTCCTCAAGTCATTGCTAGCCCCTCGGGCTTCCTGTGTAAAAGAAGATTCGGTTATGAATGACATATAGGGCATACTCACAACGCTTGAATCTATCAAAAATGTATGCGCGCCTATTTTTCGAGAAGTAGTGTCTCCATTGAATTCTCCACCGAAATACAGAATGCTATCAGCAAAGAACATTTTTGAAATATTTTCTCCATAAGCAGTACCGTAATTGAGAGTTCCGATGAGCTGTCCTGTATTATTAAATTGAACAATAAGAATATCTGAATTCCCATTACTGGTACTAATATTCCCTTGTACGGAGATTGCATTATTATAGGTGAGGCCAATCATAAGATTATTACCGGCCCCATAAGCGATATCAAAATCTTGACCGACAATATTTTGACCATTTATTTTTTCAACCCAAAGTATACTTCCTGAATTATTGCAAGTAACCACTATAAGGTCTTGGGCACTATTACCAATGACCTGCTCGCCTCCGTAATGTACACTGCCGTTACCTCTCAAAACGTAAGTAATACGTGAATTGTCCAAAGATCGTTGAGAACGTACAATCGTCAAAGAGCTATCAAAGGCCAACAAATTGCTTGTCACACTTCCTCCATTTTCCCCTACTCGAATATCTGCCAAATAACCATTTTGAATTTGATATACTGTTCCATCCACAGACAGAGGTTGATTCGTAGAGCGCCCTACAATGTGAACACCATCTTCTCCGCGAACAAAAATTAGTGGTTTATTTGGATTAAGGTTTCTAATGATGTTGTGACTTAATAATGTGCCGTAAGGGGAGACTCGAATGATAAATCCAGTGCTGTTATACTGTGTAGAGATTTGTGTCGTGCCAAAATTAAGATTTCCCAAGAATTCTCCTCCGATAATATATTCATTCCCTTCCTTTTCAAAATACGAAATTTTCAAACGGACATTTGAAGTTAAAAGCCGTGACCATCCGATGTCACCATGGCAATCAATTGAGTAAGATTTTTCATTTTCTACTTTCTTGATCAATACGATTTGACTTGAATCCCAATCATCTATTAAATACTCAGTCTCTGGCAATTCCCATAGTCGATCGGATAAGCTTTTGAAAGAGTAATCCATAAAATCAAAAGTATTTCCGCACTTAGTTATCCCTTTCGGAAATCTTACACCTTCACTAATTGCATTTGCAAAATTAATCAGCGTACCGTCCGTACAACCATTACTTATTTTTATATATTCATCATTCCCTGGAGCAGTAAAAAAATGACCAGGGAAATCAGGGCAGATTGTGACACCATGCCCATGGATATTGATAGTGTTGAAGACATAACCAGTATTACCACCTAAGGCAAAGTAAGAAAGGTATTGAAATTCTGGGACAACAATATTGTTGTCATTTGGCTCGGCGCATATCCAGTATTGGCAACCAGTAATATTTTGGTCTCCCTGCATACAATCGCCTTGATATAAATATGGGGTTTGTGCATAATCATCGCACTGCACAAGATCAATATTTGTTGTCCAGATAACCGAAAAATCCCGTTGACAGAAAATCACATCTGAACATTTAGCTTTTGGGTCAATTCTATATTCATCTATGAGATCATGTAACTGAGATCCTTCAAACATTGGAGAGCCAGGGTATTCAGCTTTAAGTTCATCTTCCCACACAATGAGTTGATAAAGGTTTGCTTTTGCCGGATTACATGATTGACTGATATCAGGCGCTGAAACTAAAAATATAGGAGGATTTAATTGAGGATCTGTTACGCAAAAGTTATCATCATCCCCAGGTATTGCCGGCGAACAGTCAAGGGCAAAACAACCGTTTCCATTGGATGTTACTTGTTGGTTTGGTGCAAAAGTTCGACCAATCGACATGATTTCCATGGTAGCAGAACAATAACGAACTGTTCTGCATGGGTTTACGTTCTTATTATCCCATTCTTCTAGCAGTTTTTTTATATATTCACTTGGAAATATGTTGGCTGCCTGGAGAAGAATTGCCTCATACTCAGCCGCCCGGACAGTATATTTATCAAAATCCATATCTTCAATAAACTGGCCGCCGCAATATATTGGAACTGCACATCTAAAAATACCGGCAATACCATTAGCCAAATCAAAAAATGGGGGTTGCACTGTATAACTGTTTGGAATAATGTTCCCTTTGCATGCGTCTTTATACCAACACTCATTTTCTGGGTCGTCATAGTGATCATACAGACGCTCAATCTGGTCATTTGTAATTCTAACTTCTTCTGTTGGATAAATACAGTTTCCAATTGTGACGTCAACGTTAAAATCTGCTATTCCTGATAATGAAGGTATATCAACTGTGAAGGCGGGCGTAGCTGCAAGATTGGAATAAACTTCTGCTCCATTTAAGTAGACAAAAACAGCCTCCTCATCTGGGTTGAATATATCAAGCGAAATAACTCCATCCGCCATCCCTAAACATGAATTGACGGTCTCAATGTGGAATCTTTTATTATCCAATGTAACACATTCGCTTGTCATGCATCCAAGGGCATCAAAAACACTTACACAATGCTCACCTGAAGCTAAGTTGCCAGAAAGATAATTGTTAGACCCATCACCCCAAGATACAGAATAAGGCGGATTGCCACTGCCCTGGCGAATGGTTACCTCAGCTTGACCGGAGCTACAGCCTGGATGTGCTAGTACTTTAATTATAGAGACTGGAACTAGGTTAAACTCTTTAACTAGAACCGTTCCGCAATAATCGGTGATGCTTACTGTATACGTACCTGCCGCCAAGCCGTTCCTGTTCCTCGGTTCGTCTAACTCAAGAATGTCAAACCAATTGAAAGTATAAGGTTCAACTCCACCAGTTACTGTGAGATTGATCTGACCATTCATACTGTTTGGGCAAGGGTTAACGATTGTGTGAATTTCCGATAATGCTCCATTGGGTGAACTAGAAGGTACGACGTAGCACCTAGTAACGGAACAAGAACCTACCTGAGAGGTCACAGTTACACAGTACGTACCTGTGAAAAGGTTGTCCCTTTGAGAATAAATATCTTCGTAATCTTCTATGCCGTCATCCCAACTAAACGTATATAAATCCTCTCCTATATCGCTTAATGCCGTAACATTAATACTGCCGTTTGATTGATTAGTACAGGCTGGGAATATGGTTTCAACCAAAGTCGGATAATGGTCAGGTATTAAGTCATAACATTTACTGCCTGTGCAACCAAGTGCATCGGTAGCCACGAAGCAATAGGTACCTGGCGAAAGATTGTACAAATGGTTTTCTCCAATACTTATAACATTACCAACACCATCCTCCCAATGAAAGGCATAAGGTGAAGTACCTCCATTTACTATGGCTCCTGTATTAAGATGTATTCCACCATCAATTGCATCACAGGCAGTAGGATCTGCTGCAATAGCATTTAAATCCACAACGAGTGTTGGACAGTTAATTAAATTTGCTGTAGCAACAGCACTGCAATGAAACTCGTCTGAGACAGTCACCGTATAAGTCCCTATACCAAGGTTAGTGATTGCTGCAGACGTCGCTCCAGTATTCCAAAGATAGATTAAAGGTTCATTGCCTCCATTGGAGGATGATACGATGCTCCCATCAGATTCTCCAGGTGCAGATGGGTGGTGGAGCGTTGAATTAACCACAAGCGCACAAGTACCAATCTCGACACAATTAGAAATAGAACAACACTCCTGTTTGACTTGATAACAATACCATCCAGGAAGAAGGTTTGTAATTTGTGGACCTTCCATTATTTCATTGTGGTTTATATCATACCATGTTATACATCCTTCAAAGTTATTATCAATTGAAAGATTGATTGATCCATCGGCAGAATTTGATGAACTTGCATAATGTATATCTAAACTTATCGATTCAGAAAGTTGAACGCAATCAATATTATTTTGTGGATTATTCTCAGAGATAGGCGGAATATCTCCTTTTAGCTGGTGACAAGTGGTGCAACGCTGGATACGGAATCTATGAACTTCATCCAACCCGGATGCTGTTGTGGCGGGAAGCCACGAGGCTGCTCCTATTCGTTTGGGGATTACCACTTTATTATTAATATACCCATTACAAATATCAGGAGTAGGAGGATTGCCGATTTGAAAATCCAACAAATCATTGTTATTTATATCTTTACCCGTAAATACAATTTTATGGCATTGATCCCAATTCAAACCTGTAACAATTCCAAATTCAATTTTCCATTTATTTATGGACGGGTCAACAGATACACCAGGTTTTAAAACAGTATTTAAACTTGGTATTCTAGCTGAAAGCTCGCTCATTTCTTCACTTGCAATAACATAAACGGTCAATGGTCCAACACTGGGAAATGGGTCAAATGGTCCAGCAGGTATACCCCCCTCTTGCCTTGTCCCTAATTTAAGTTGGCTTTCAACAGCTGTAGGAGTCCATTGATTCCAGTATGCCGTTACACCAATTTGGTCAAAATTTACGCTTACTTGACGGATAAAAGGTTTAAAGTTGTCAATTTTAAAGTTTACCCCTGCATTAGACCAAACTTGAGGAAATTGATCTTGTGCTCTTGTGATTGCACATTTAAACTCATAATTGCCATCAAGATATCTCGAATCCCAAGGATAATTGGCAAACAATCCTTGCCCTCCATCCATGGGGTCATTTTTGTGAATCCTTGCATAGAAATCTGTGAAGTAGAAGTCATCATAATTATTATAAAAATATGCACGTGGAGCCATACCAGTAGAATTCCACCCCCCTGATGTGTTATCCATATGGGAGGGTGTACGCTGGTTTCCTAACCTACCGCCTAACTGAATTTTATCATAAGAAATGCCTTTTATGCTATTCCATGTCTGTTCCAGGTGATTTCTGAGTTTAAACTCTACCTTCTCAATATCCATAATTGAACCATATCTGCTATCAGCAGGACCTTCGCCGTTAAGTAAAATTCTAGATCTAAGGGGCGTGATATTGGAGCCTGGATAGACTGGAGAAATAGCACCATTCAGCACATTAAGTTGACTGTTTTCAAAAAGATAGGTTGGAGTAGGGTGAGTTATGTATTGTAGAGGGTTTTTTGCGTTATTATCATTGTCAGGTCGAATTGGTATTACTCCTTGTGTAATATTTATCATACCTTGCGTATGTGCGTGAGGATCGTACGGATTGCCATTAATGAATCCAGACCCACCAAGTGGGGCCACATTTCCACCTAGCACAACATTGTTTGAGACGCCTATTGTTCTCGATAAGTTATTTTCATCAAAAAAAGTAACGGTGCCATTTACAGGACCAATTGCCGAGTAAACCCCCGCAGAATGAAATATTATTGCCCAGTTATCAGTATTAGGAGCATCCATCATTTTTACTCTACACCCTGCCGTTAATCGTCCTTGTCCAATGCTTATATCACCGTTCTCCGATACATGTTCGAAACACAAATTATGCGTTACTTGATTGATCACACTAGTTACGACTATCCATTTAAGTCCCGGACGGTTCATTCCTGCCCAATGAACATCTCCTGTATTAACAGCTAATATTATATCCCCCTCGTCATTACCAGGAGCATTATAATCAACCCCGCCATGAAAGTTATATGGTACACCGGCATAACTTCTTGGGCCAAAATCATCTGCAACTAAATCAGCAGGAAAATCAGTAGCAAGTCCATAAGAATGCAATCCATTGACAAATCCTAAATATGCTTTGTACTGAATGGCTTGGCTTGAAATGTTAAAAGTGTTAAATAATAAAATGAATGAGATGATATGAGTTTTCATTGTTATATTTTTTTGAATTTAAAGGAATATTGCTTTTTTAGATGTTCATAAGATGTCCAATTTTTTACTACATTGTTCCATTCTTCTTTGGTAAAGGTTCGCTCGAAAATACCTAAAGTGTTGGGATCTAGGATGACTATTTTATTTACGTACATCCCGTCTACTACATTTCTAGATTGAACTATAAGTTGACCATTTTTTTCCGCTTCAAACATTGTTGTTATTTTTTCATCCTTCCCAAAGACATAGTGGAAGATTGTTTCATTAGTCTTTAAATCTAGAATTTTGATATTGCCCTGACAGGCATCATGGAAATTATCTGAAGTGTGAGTGCCATAGATATAAGCAAGGTATTTCCCATCGTCTGTTATATAGGGTGAGGATAAATTGTTGGGCAATGTCATTTCCCACTTCTTTCTTCCTTTCTTGTCATAGATTACGCAAGTGTTTTCAAAGCCAACAAACAGACTATCCCATAAGCTATACAACTCGTAACGCACACAGACATGCCCACCAGGTGATGCGCTAACATATGTATTAGTTAAATAAGTGTTGGGCTTAGGCAATTTCGCGTACACGCAGTTTGAGTCTGGTAGCGGAGGCGACTGATGTCCTGCATCTTCTCCTCCGTAAAGACCAAATTCTATATTTGAATACCTTGTCTTGTTGTAAGGTGTATTTTCTTCTAGGTTAATTGCTTGAATTAATTTTTTTGATTGTACATCGTAGAATTCAATTTTCCAATATGTAGATCCTTTCTCTCCGCCTTTCCTCTTATATAGAAGAATACCAGGGTGTATTTCGTGAATTATTTCGCTTACTCCGTCCCGAAGTGAATAATAGCCCCCTGAAAGAGTTAATCGAACACCGCCATAATCATGATATGGTTCTTGTGGGCGCAGTTTTTGTTGCACTTCATAAGATAAAAATCTAAAGGGCGTGCTATCTTTTTCAGTTGCTTCTGGAATTGAAGGTGGAATTGTGTCAAGGACAAGATGCTTAACTTCACTATTTGAATTCTGTACTTGAGCTGTGCAGTTGGTTGAAAAAGAAAAGATGTACAATATACCCCAAATAAAGGTAAAAGTTCTCTTGTTGGCGTTCATAATGAGCTAATTTTAATTGTATGCAATAAGTTATTTAAACACGTATGCCGCTATATTCACAGCAACCGTATCATTAGGCGCAAGATTTTCAGCCGATCGAAGATCAGTGAGAATTTTGATCGGATCAAGCTCAGTGGAATATTCAAACACGATAGGGCTATAATCAAGCGTACCTCCTGGAAGCCTGTAGGAGTACAATGTACTTATTACTCCCAAGTTAAGTGTATGGGGTTCAGACCCATTGTAAAAAATAATGTCTTCTTCTGGGGTTAACCCAATGTGAATTTTTGTTTTGTTTTGCTCTATTGAGTACGTAAGCACGGTGTCAAGAGAATTAACCCCATCAGTGAATGTAAGCATCACTGTAGAATTGGACAGGAACTCCATTCGCTTAAATGGGACTTCAGATAGATCCTCCTCCAAGATATATTTCACTTCATCATCATAGCCTATCGCTGTAAGCGGCTGGTTGATTAGATTTTGAGAACTTGATGTGAGCACATACCAAAGGGTTGGGGAAAAAGCCAATTCTTGATATTCATATACTATGGGGTAAGTTTTTTCGTCCTCCTTTTTGCAAGAGAAGATTGTCAAAGCCAAAAAACTGCAAATTGCAACCGATGTAGTACTAATTTTCATATTAATTTATTTTTTGAAACAAAATTACAGGTGCATAGCGCTGGACATTTTCTTGAATGGTTTAGATGTTTTTACATTTCCTACGCAAATCATTACTTGATGGCGTAAGGGTACGGTGTCGAATCTTAACTTTACAATTTATGAAAGTATGATTTCATACATTTTATAAAAAGTGGATTTAAAGGGGTCACCAAACCCATTGAATCCCACAATTAAGGATTGGACGGGACAAAAGTACATGACTTGTCACACGCTATGTTGTCCCAATCCGTCCCCATCCATCCCAATGTGTCCCATCTGAGACTTAAAACCTTGGATGGGTGGAAAGCCTAGTGCTGCATCCGGTGAATACCCTATGAATCATATGGTGCAAGGTTTTCCATTGTAAGTCCACTTGAAAGGTTTGGCCAAGACGCGGTTAAAATAGTCGATAAACC